>JAVYOD010000079.1:0-5046 GCA_038734825.1 Thermoplasmatales archaeon | reverse complement strand
AGTGCAATCAGACTTTCCTTTGATCGTGAAACTGTATTTTCTCCATATTTCCTTTTCACTGCTGAAAATATACCTTCTGTTCCTACCTATCTCATACCATACTTTTTGTATACTGCCCATTTACTATATCCTATCTTTTATATTCCTTCGCTTCTTTTCTCCTTTTAATTCCTCTTATATTTTCTGGTGCTGCATTTTTTCCTTATTTTTATTGCTGCCTCTGCTCCTACTGATTGAAGTATGTCAAACATATTATTTGTATCATATGCTGAATCTACATAAAATTTTTTTATTTTATATTTTTTACTAGCTTCCTTTATCTGTTTTTTCGCCACCTTTGGTTCTGATTGACCTTCTCCTTGTATGTGCTCAGATAAAGTAACTTCTTCTTTTTAACATCTGCTGTTATTCTAACTACAAGATAATTCTTCCTCTTCGCATTTGGATCTCCATACTTGAGAATCTTTTACTCCTCTGCATTCTTAGTTTTTAGGCCAGTGCCATCTGTTGCTATTTCTGCCTTATCGAACTGAGGAAGGGATATTTCAGGCATTGACGAATGAATCCTGTTTCATGTTGTTGAGAAATCTGGATACTCAGGGATAAGGTCTATGTGGAACAGCTTCCTTATTATACTCTCCAATTCCCTATAATCCACGAATTGCTTCCAGATTATGAACCCCCTCATTAGAGAATGAGGAAACTTGTATTTGCCTCCCTTCTTCCCACAGTTCATCTCTTCTAACTCCCCATATCAGTTCTCCCTGAAACTCAAGTCCGGGAAGAACTCTCCCCTCACAACGAGCTGTTTGTTGTACCTTTTCCAGTCCCTCCTGTCTATAAACCTCTTACCTTTCTTTTTGAAAGGATATTTATGCGTTTGTGCATAGTACGGTCATGGAAACTGCCATACTCATCCACGTTTGGATACCTTTCAAAAGGAAGGGTATGGAGAGGAAGGAACAGTCAAGGATATACAGGATGCTATACGGTTACAACTCATCCAGCAAATACGGGAAATATCACTATAGGGAGAAGGGTCTCCTGGATATAATCCTACCATAAAGTACAAGGACGGAAACTTTATGATACCCGAGAGGAAGAAGAGCAAGGTGATCAACTTCCTCGAAAAGAACAACGCATTCTACAGATTGTGGATGGTCATTTCGGACAAGACGAGTTGGAAAGGCTGAGGAATTCCAATATACTGGAAAAAGAGAAGAAGAAGAAGATAGGAGAGTTTGTTTCAGACCTGAAGGTTGAACATTCAATAGGAATGCAAAGGGAATACTATTACATTACTAGGTTGAGGAAGATAGCGAGCCTTATTCCAGATAAATTCCTTGATCCTTCAGAAGCTGATTAAAGCGCATGCTTGCGGTCATAATCTTAATTCAGCTACTGATAGAAAGATAGTTTAACCAGCCTAGAAATTATCATGAAGATCAATATGTGTGCATAAACGCCCGAATACTTCTTCAACGGTTGCAGTATTCCACTACTCTTCATGATCTCCATTGATGCATATGCCATCCCGAAATCGAATGATGGTAGGGGTGAAAACTCTCTAGGAGTCAGACTCTTCATCGGCTTACTCTCCCTTGCGAGTCAAAGGCTTTCGCCGTACGTCTCCATGTCTTCACTGCACCGAAATGTTCAATTATCCTTGTCTTCTGTTCCCATTTTCCCTGTATCTTTCCGCTATCTGTCCATGTTAGTAAACGTTCTTCCCCCTCCTGTTCCTTGATATTCTGAGGTACATAGGTGTATATTAATTCCTAATATGAATATCCTTACATCAATAGTACACTGATTTTTATCAGAGAAAATATCAAGTTAAGAGCTTGGAATACAGGTTGTTCAGATGAATCCATAAAATTTAGGTACGGAAGTCGAGTTTTAAAAATTGTATCACTAGAACGCTATTTGAAATCTTTCGGTCAAATTCTTCTTTCAACAAATTCATTGAAGAAAGTTTCGTGTCTGTAAAATACGGCGAAATTCTTGAATAAACTAGAGATATCGTTAACGGCATCATCTAGCTCTTCAGGAAAGTCATAATATAATATGAAATTCAAAGTATCATTAATAAATCGATATAAAAGATATCTCTTACGCATTAAGTCTAGGTTCATGGCTTTTTTTAGGAGCAGTCTTCCTATTATGTCTTTGGAGTCTGAGATGTTTACCACGAAGGTGTTAAAACCAGAAATCAATGATTGATTAAGAATCGGAAAAAGAAAGATTGCGTCATTTTTGAGTAGAATGTTAAACCATCTTCTGACTGTGCGATTTGAAATATTGAAAGTTGATCCTAAGCTCTTGACGTCGATTTCGTAGAGGTTCGAATAAGATAACTTCCTTAACAAGGGCAGAAGTTTAGGACTGAGCGATACCGGAACTGACCTATTGAATTGCGGCAGTGGAATTATTCTGCTGTTTCTGGAAAGCTGTTCAGATATGAGCTTTGCCTGCTTTATTTTTAGTTCTGGGGAAGACCCTATAAACTCGAGGAAAAGAATACCTCCACTTCTCTTCAAAGATCCAAAATTTCCGCCCGCTTCGTAAACCCGGTAGAAATGAACTTTCTCTAAAAAATATTTATCTTCAACCTTTGAAGTCAGTGACGCGAAATCGGAGTGTTCAACGCCCTTAAGCATTACTGCATATCTGTTGACTAAAGAATCTGCAGGAAGAAGCATAACCTTCTTTACATATCCACTTTCAAACAAGAACTTCCACTTCCTGTAAACTGAGGTCGGATTTAATTTTCTTTTCCTAGATATGTTAGATGGATTAGGTATTTGAAAAAAACTCGTAGAATCCTCGGTGGGCCAATTCCATGAACGAAGTATCTCTTTGACCAAGTTATCCATAAAATGATATAATTTCGAACTTATTTTAATTTTTTTGTCAAATTAATCATCTTAAATGGATCTAAAAATTTAATATTAACCAAAAAAATATATAAAAATTGGTGGTCTAAAGATGAATAAAGTTAAATTCAGTAATGAATCGTTCCAAAAGGGACTTGATCTAGAATATGTGACAAAAAGACTCAAGGATCTACCAAAGGCTGTCAAGGATATAGCTGAGGAATCAAGAAAAATTTCCCGTTTCATTTACTCCCATCCAGAACTCGGCAGTGAAGAGCATCAGGCCCATGCTCTCCTCATATCTAAGTTGAAGGAACACGGGATTAGTGTGGATGAAAAGTTCCTAGGGATGGACACAGCGTTCCTCGGGAAAGTGGGAAATGGTAACCCTAAAGTTGCTATCTTCGCTGAGTACGATGCACTACCTATCGGTCATGCTTGTGGTCACAATCTTATCGCTGCCTGGGCTTATGGAGTAGCTGTAGCGTTTGCAGATTCAGGGGTCCCGAAGGGTACCCTTTACATCATAGGAAGTCCGGCAGAAGAGGGAAGAGGAAAATATGCAAGTTCTAAGGTTGCCATTGCTCCGAAGCTCAAGGAGCTAGGCATTAAGGCGGTCTTTGCAGTTCATCCATATGGTGAATGGGGAGTCGGAGGAGGAGCACTTGCACTAACGAGGTTAAGTTTCGTTTTTACAGGGAAGGATGCTCATACCGCGGCTTCACCAGAACAGGGTGTTAATGCTTTGGATGCTGCAGTAGATTTTTATATCCAGCTAAGAATGTTAAGAACTTTAGTCAAAAGAGATAAGGATGTAATAATAGGGGCAGTGATAGTTCAAGGTGGCGTCGCACCCAATATTATTCCCGGTAAAGCTGAGGTCTGGGTAGATTTGCGGTCAAACGATTCTTTGTACATGAATGAGCTAGAAGAGAGGGTAAAGAATATTGCAGAAGGTGCAGCCAAAATGACAGGATCTTCTGTTGAATACCATAGTCTTACCCCAAAATTAGACTCAATGAAGAGAAATGAACGCCTTGAGGAACTTCTCTTCAAGCACGCAAAGGAATACCTGCCGAAAGTTGTAAGTCCAGATGAACGATGGGCGAGAATCCCCGATGCTTCGACCGATCTTGCTAACGTTTCGCAGCTTATTCCGACTGCCCAACTAATGATTAAAATTGGTCGTGAAGGGTTGCCTGGTCATTCTGAAGAATGGAGGGACCGTGCAGGAACAAGTGACGCAGAAGAGGCTCTTCTGACCGCAATTGCTATAGGTTATGATTCAATTAGAGAATACCTTTTTGAAGGGGGTGAAACAGAATGACTATGGAAACATCAACGAAATCTCCTGAATCCAAGCTCCCGACTGTTCCAATGAAAGAGGTCAGAAAAGTCGCAGTAGCGTCCCTTATAGGAACTTCGCTTGAGTTTTATGACTTCTTACTCTATGGTTTTGTAACAACGACATTTGCCGTACTGTTTTTTCCTTCTGTGAATCCAACAGCGGCCGTACTGGCTGTTCTTGCCACGTTTGCTGTAGGGTACGTTGCCAGACCTATAGGTGCGATCGTTTTTGGTCACTTAGGAGATAGGTGGGGAAGACGTAATAGTTTTGTTACGGCACTTGTCTTGATGGCGTTCGCGTCTTTATTTACCGCTCTCCTCCCTACCTACAAAGTAATAGGTATAATAGCACCTACACTCCTAGTGACACTTAGACTTGTTCAAGGTTTGTCTGTGGGGGGAGAATTAGGGCCGGGTATTACAATAATAGGCGAATATGCACCGAAGGAACATAGGGGTCTCTGGGTAATGTTTACGCAGATATCCCAATTTCTTGGTCCCTTCATTGCCACAATTTCAGTGCTGATTGTGTCCTTAACAATGAGTCATGCAGGATTTATGGCTACAGGATGGAGATGGTTATTCGGTGTTGGTGCTTTAATCGGCGTTATAGGAGGTATATCTCAGTTTTGGATTTCTGAAAGTCCACTTTTCAAAAAAGAAAAGGAACTTCAGGTTAAAAAAAGAACTCCTGTAATAGAATATTTTACGAAATACTGGGGAACGCTCTTAAAAGTGATTGGTTTTTCAATAACAGGAACTGTAGTAATATACCTGATCGGGGTTTTTGCCATCGTATATCTAGAAACAATCGTAAAGACCT
>JAVYOD010000078.1:0-5158 GCA_038734825.1 Thermoplasmatales archaeon | reverse complement strand
GAAATTGGTTATGAATTTGTTCCTGGTATGAAGGTCTCATGGATTGTTACAAATGATAGAAAAAGTCCTCAGGAAGTTGAACCATATATAAATGGTAGACCATTCAATAAAAAACCTGATTATGAATATTATGCAAGAAGAATTGCAGAGACATTATCAAGGATCACAGAGGTTTTCGAACTTGATCAAAATGCTTTGATTTCAGGCAAGAGACAAACAACACTTTTCGAAAATGAAAAGAAAAAGAAAAAAGGGACACTGGAAGACTTTTTGTAAATATTTTTATAATTTTATTTTATATATTTTTGAAAAAAATTTTTACTATTTAAATTAATTTAAATTCGTTAAAAAATGAAAAATTTGAAATTTATATTGTCATTTTACATCTTGTGGAAATAGATTATATTTTGGTTTTAATTTTATCACTTATTATTTCAGGTAATAATAGTTCATTAATCTTAGGACCACTTAGATCTTCAGGTATATTTATATTATAACAACTAGGAGGTGCAATTTGAGGTGCAGATATTGCTATTTAAGAGTGAGAAATGATCTGGCTTATCCAAACTTACGTGCTTACGATGCACAGATGAATTATGTAGAAAAATTCGTAGACTTTATAGAAAATTGCATCGCAAAGGGTTTCACAAGAAAAGTCGTTGAAGTTATTTTCTTTGGAGTTGAACCTACTCTAAACATCAAGCCAATTCTTTACATCACCAAAAAGCTAAATCGATTTATGGAATAGAAACGTCAAGGTCCGAAGATATCATTCAATATATCGACAAATGGAGTTTTATGTGATTCAGACTTGTTGATATGTTTAGCAAATACAGAATGAACGTTGTCATGAGTTTAGATGGACCACCAGATATACACAATTACCATAGACCTAAAATCGATGGACAGCCCTCATTCAATGATGTAGTGAATACTTTAGAAGAACTGTTGAGACTGCATAAACAAAAAGAAATTCATCTATCAATCCAGGCCACAATAAATAAACATACGCTAAAAAAATTGAGTTTGATCGACTTGGCAAAGTGGTTTATTAACACGTATGGCGTAGTTGATCTCAGTTTTTATCATGTATAAACTTCTGTCAGTATCGCTTATCTAAACCTTTCAAACGACAAAATGATTTGTGCATTGAAGGAATTCTTTGACTATCTCTTTGATGGTGCTGTGAATAATGGAGAATTTCCTCTGATTGAGTATAGAACACTAAGTACTGTGCTTAGGCTAATTTTGATCTGCGCTGGAAAACTAAAGCCATCAAGTATTTGTTTTGTCGGGTTGGACGGGCTTTCGTTAAGAGTTAATGGAGATTTGTATGCAAGTGATACAGCGGAAAACGAAAAAGAGTTTAGATTGACTCACGTCACCCAGATTTCTAACTATGATGATGTTAGAAAATATTACAGTGCGTTTTATGAGAAACAACTGAAAAATATTCTGTTACCCTGTCGGTCATGTATGAAGACAAGATTTTGAACAGGAGCAGGCCGGTAAGTCTTCATTCATCATTAAGATGTAACAAGGGATTAATTGAGAAACATATATATATAATAAATTAGCTTCAATCAAATCTGAAAGTGCCTGTGAAAATCTTAAGAAAGCCATTAGAGGTCTAAAATCACATGCCTCCCACGAATGTTAATATTAAGCTCATTGTTCTAGGATACGAATTTCTGCATTTCTTGTTGCTAGTAGTGTTTGTAATTGAAGGAGTGAGTCTAATTGAAAGATATCATAATTCTTCAACTTCAGCTACCCTAATAATCTTATTGATTACATGGCCTCCCATATCTGCGCTCTTCTCAATTCTTGGTCATAAAATAATACACGTAAGCGTTACAAGGATTCTCCATCTACGGACTAAAATCACATTTTTCCATAAAAGAGGAAGCACTCTGATTTTGATTCTAAAACAACTCAACATCAGTGCAGTTGAACATATAGCATTAACGCTCTCTAAAGTATTTTTTAATATTCTCTTATTTATAGTAGTGTTATGCATTTTTTATGTTTCGTTATTTCAAGGTCTAATTTTAGAACTGGTCGTTATGCCCCTCTATGTCGCATTAGTAAATTTTATAATCATAATCGACTCTCTCAACATAGTGGCTGCAGGTAATGATCTATATATACTCTTATGTCGATTTGGCTATCCTGTAAATAAATTTTATGGGCAAGGTACCTTGCATTTGAAGATTTTGAGGCTATTAAGTTACGTTAAATACGGTATTGGGAGGCTATTTTCTTGTTAATTATATATATTGCTTGTAACGGCTTAGTTGCGCTTGTTTCTTCTCTTATAGGAACGATAGTTGCATGGATGATGGCAAAAATTTTATAACAAGATTCTTTAATTTTTAGTGTTGACTATGAGAAATAGGATAGCTATGATTAATGTTCAAAATCTTGTCAAGCGTTATCATACAAAGAACTCTGTTGTTACCGCTAATGACAATATCTCTTTAGATTTAAAAGAAAATGAACTCTTGCTTGTCGTAGGACCAAACGGAGCCGGCAAAACCACTCTTGTGCTACAGTTGGCAACTCTGTTAAAACCTACATCGGGTAGCATTCATATCATGGGTTTTGATGCAATAAAAGAGCCTGAGAAAGTAAGGGCTTGCATTAGCTTTATGCCTCAAGAAGGGGTTCCTAATGTCACACTTACCGTTTGGGAGAACTTATACTTCTTTTCAAGATTATATGGATTAGACAAGATTGAGTCCGTCCATCGAAGTAAGGAAATAATTAGAATGCTCGGGCTACAAGATTATTGTAACAAGATTGCAGGCACACTATCTGGTGGGCTTAAAAGACGGCTTCTTTTCGGTTTAACACTAGTTAAGGATTCAAAGATACTTATTCTAGATGAACCTACAGCATTGCAAGATTTACAATTTAGATCATCGATATATGAATTTATTTCTAAAATTCTACAGAAGAAGACGATCATATACACCACAAATGATCCCTACGACGTTCAGCAACTTGGGCAAAGTGGCAGAATACTCGTACTTAAAAAAGGCAAACTTGAATTTCTAGGTACTATAAATGATTTTCTTATCAAAGTGGGGGAGAAAGACGTCCTAACGGGACTTAATAAAATGATGGGTGATTAATAAAATGGTGGACACTCGTCGAATCGGTAAAATACTTACATTCGCCAACATGAACCTTCGATGGATAAGAAGTTACCCGCAAGTTTCCATTCCGTACTTACTGATTGCACCATTCTTTTTCTTTCTAATAGCAATTCTGATATCTAAAACTGTTGATTTAAGGTCGCTAATTGTGCCAGTGGTCTCTGTTTCAGTAAGCAATTCAATACTCATCTGCAGGGATTTTTGGGAAGATAAAAAAAGTGGCTTGCTCCTTCATTACATGTTAAGTATGCAACCAATAGATTATATCTTGGGTTATATGTTATCAAGGTTGGTGTTAACATTTATTGCTTTTCTAATAATCTTCGTAATCTCAAGCATGCTTTTAGGAATAGAGATTATGTTTGAGTTTGTCTATATTGTAATCCCAATGATTGAAATATGGCTGTTTTGTTCTGTGCTGGGTTTTCTGATTGGGGTAAAAAGTAAAGAGATGCGTAGTGCAAGCATGACTGGAGAATTGTCATGGTTAATTTTGTTGGCAACTTCAACTACATTTTACGATAGTGTTATTATACCCTTTCCTTTTAGATGTCTATTGCTTCTGAATCCAATAACATTTGCTACGGAAGCTATGAAAAGTTCATTTGGATTTACAACTCTCGTAGGCTTTACAGAAGGGTGTGCAATACTCAGCATATTGATAGCTTTGCTTTTCGTTAGTCTTTTTAGATCCTTTAGGTGGAGAATGTGAAAGAAACTTTACTTCTACATAAACATATAGACTCGTGTTCTTATATTTTTGAGCAATGTATCGTCGAAATACATAGATTGATTCGCGATGAATTTTATGATAAGATTATTAAATATCTCTATCCTAGAAACATAAGCAAATCACAGTATAAAAGAATACTAAAACTAGCCACAGATTACTATTAGAGCTATTCAGGCAAACAATTACTTATTCACTTTGGTAAAAACAATGTTATTCAAGCATTCAAGGTTGGAGTATTCGCATCTATGCTGTCTACTGAAATCTACAATATGGTGGGACCTGGTGACAGAGAACGTTATGTGGAGGTAATTGGCGAACCAGTTTTTCTTTTGGTATTATCAGAATACCTTCTCCATTATCTTTACGATAAGTTGCCGAAAGATGCAAGTTTGACTGATTTGGAACATATAATAATAAGCTTTATACGTTCAGAGATTAGAAACTATTTTACTCTGTTATCAAGAGAAAGAACAATTGATGTAGTAATTGTTGACCGAGCAAACACTTTCATAGATAGATACGTACGCGAAATGTTATATCATTACAAAACTATGTTCTTTAAATCTCGGAGGAAGAACATTTGTGATTACATTAAACGCAACTACAATGAAATATATAATACAATCAATATGAAATCTTGGCATATCCCCTACCTCTCGTACATAATGGGTTCTGAATTAAGTATGGATATGTACGGAATCCATATTTAATTCTTGAGCCTCATCGTTCTTATCCTCCTCTGGGTTCATCGGAGTTTTCATTGAACTTAGCTCCTTTCGGGGGGAACCCACAACTCCCCACATACTAAGGAATTTGTTCCATATGTTTTTAGCCACATTTTTCTGCCTATCAATTACAAGCTCCTCTTGGGTCTTTATTATAATACCCGCATTTGGAGCATGGGGTTGACTTAACATTCTTATATATTTACCAATATTTAAACTTATCTAAATTGAATGCTGTGTTTAATAAATCTGACTAATGTCATAATACTGTTATATATATTTATATGGTTTATATTATTATCATTTTTTATGTGTAAATTTAAAAATAAGAGATGAGGAAAACATCATAATAAGAAGAGAATTTGGCAAAAATATAACAACCAATTAGTAATTAGAAGTTAATTATCTCGATTTAGAATTTTCAGAGCATTGGTATGATGAACTTAGAGAAATGAACAAAGGGAAAGGAGTATATTGAAATTTCCAGATAGTTTTATTAAGTTGATGGCAGTGTGGCATCAGCTAGTTGATTATCGTGG
>JAVYOD010000077.1:0-5234 GCA_038734825.1 Thermoplasmatales archaeon | reverse complement strand
GAAGAGTTCATGAAAGTAGTAGAGTGGAGCCTTAATGAAGGATAGTTTATTTTTAGATTATTCAAGGAAGCATGTGCATTTTTATGACGAGGAAGTTCCTGCCCTCCTTGAGCTTGGTTTAGCTTTAACAAAGGACATTAGTGAAAAACCGATGATAGTTGATTTAGGCTGCGGTGATGGCAGACTTATCTTTGCTATGTACCGAAAGGGGCTTTTAAATAGCATTGGCAAGGTTTATGGCGTAGATATTTCTTCTGAACGGATTAAACGGCTGAAGAAAGAATTGCCCTTTGTTAAAGGCATAGTTTCAGACGCGTCAAATGTTAAAGAATTACCTGACTCTCTTTTTGATTTAGCTATTTGTTCGCAGCTGATTGAACATGTTAAAGATGATGATGGCTGGTATTGGAAATTAAGCGTCTTTTGAAGAGCGGCGGGTTAGCTTACGTATCATCAGTGGTTAAGAAATGGTACGGCATCTATTTCTACTTTAACAATGGTTCTTTTAGGCTTGATCCTACACACATTAGGGAATATTCATCTGTCGACAAGTTTGTGGAGTTGTTTGAAGAAAAGAGGTTTGAAGTTATCAATGTGATAACTCGTCAGGTTATGTACCCTCTTACAGATCTAGTTACGCGGTTATTAATCAAGTTTGGATTTATAGAACCGGATGTAAGATTTTATTATCGACATAAGATCCTTAAGTGGTTCAGAAAATTGCGAGTGCCGATGTTTGGTTATAGCACTATTGAAGTTTTGGTGAGGAAAATTGGATAAGCCTTTGGTTTCTGTTGTAATTCCAACATATAATTCAGAGAGAACTATCGGTATTTGTTTAAAGTCCGTTAAAGAGCAGACTTACCCTAATACGGAGATCATTATAGTAGATAAAGGATCAAGAGATAGAACCGTTACGGTGGCAAAAGATTTCGGCGTTAAGGTTTATGTTATTGACGCTGCAGAAAGGTGTACACAAAAGAATTACGGTGTAAGAAAGGCGAGGGGAAAATTCATATACATTGTGGATTCTGACTTTATTCTAGAACCTACTGTTATCGAGGAGGCCGTTGCGAAGTGCGAGTTAGAAGGTTTCGATGCTATATGCGTCCATAACACTTCTGATCCTACTGTGAGTTTTTGGGCTGCAGTTAGGAAGCTGGAGAGGGATTGTTATGCAGATGACGAGTTAAATGTTGCCGCGCGGTTTTTCAGGAAAGAGGTTTTTGAAGCTATTGGTGGTTTTGACGAAGAATTAGTAGCTGCGGAGGATTACGATTTTCATAATAGACTATTGAAAGCTGGATTTAAGATAGGATGGATAAAAGCTAAAGAAATTCACATAGGTGAACCGAGAACACTTTGTGAAATAATCAAGAAACACTACTATTACGGTAAAACATTACCCAGATTCGTTAAGAAAAACAAGGAAAGAGGAATAAAGCAGCTAGGTCCAGTGAGACCAGCTCTCATCAGGAACTGGAAAAATTTTGTAAATCATCCACTACTTACGCTCGGATTTTTAGTTTATCAGTTTGTGAGGTATCTTTCAGCAGGATTAGGATTTCTTTCAGGAATGACTGATGAATTAAAAAACTCGGAGTCTCTATAGGTATCCCAGTCCACAATGAGGAAGAGAAGATCTGAAGATTTATTAATGTTCCAACGGCTAGTTTCTGAACAAGAAAAAGATTTTGTTGGCGACATTAAAGTTAAACAAGTAAATGTTCTAAGAGAAAGGAACCTTGTAAGTATAGTAATTCCCAGTTATTATACTAAGAAAAAGAGTCCCCAATTCCTTTTTTCATGCATTAGGTCTATATTTTCTTCAACGTACCCTAAATACGAAGTGATAATAGTTGATGATAACTCAGAGATCGACCTTTCAATGCTACTTTCAACATTACAAGTTAAAGAAAAAGTTAGAATTATTCGTAATAGGCATAATTTAGGGTATGGTGCATCCTGTAACCGTGGGGCAGCAATAGCAAAAGGTGAATTTATCCTCTTCTTAAACGATGATATGGAGGTTAGTCCAGATTTACTTGAAGTTTTAGTTGAGAGCATAAAAAAATATCCTAAAATAGGTATTTTATTTTCTAAAGAAATTGATTATTATAATCCAAACTCCATTTCAACAGGTTGCCTCATGGATTCGTTCGGAAACACACTAGCAAGAAAAAATCCTAAGAATGGGTTAATATTTTATGCGCCAGGCGCTCCTTGTTTCATAAAAGCTAACGTATTTCATGAAGTAATGGGATTTGATGAAAGCTTTTACTTGTTTATGGAAGCTGTTAAGACAAATATATTAGGTACGTGGAATATAAAGAAGGCGGCTATAGAAAATAATGTTGAGTACGTGCTTGGTATTTCTACAGATAAAGCTGTAAAACCTATAAACGTATATGGCATGACAAAGGCACTGGATGAAAGAATTTTGCTGAACAATGAAATAAAATCCGATACTAAATTTTCTGTTGTGAGATATGGAAATGTGGTTGGAAGTAGGGGAAGCGTAATTCCTTATTGGTATAAACTAGCAAAGGAGGGTAAAGATTTACCTTTAACAGACGAGAGAATGACTAGATTCTGGATAACATTGAAGGAAGCAATCGAATTAATTTTCTTCTCTCTAAAAAATCATGGAAAGATTACAGTAAGGGCTTGCAAAGCTTTCTCTCTACGAGATCTTGCACAAATTTATAAAGATAAGTTCAACGTAAATATAAAAATTGTAGGGATACGTCCAGGAGAAAAGCTACACGAGTGTTTATTAAGTGACTATGAGATGAGAAAAGCATTTTTAAATGATCCTTTTTATATAGTTGATATTTATAGAAAAGATATAAAGAAGGACGCAAGCGATTTCGATAGTAACTCGGCAGAAAAAATAAAGTACGACGAAATGAAGTCACTACTTACAAATGAAGGATTTTTATAAGGAAGTTCTATTGCGAAATAAAAATGTCTAGTATCCTCATAACAGGAGGTACGGGGAAATTAGGGAGAGAGCTTGTTAAGATATTCCCGAATTCGTTACATCCCACGCATAATGAACTTGATATAACAAATGAAGTAGTCGTTCGTGAATTCATAAAACAGAATCTTCCTGATATCATAATACATACTGCAGCTATGACTGATGTTAGACGTTGTGAAGAGGAAAGAGAGCTTGCATGGAAAGTTAATGTTAATGGTACAGAAAATTTGGTTAAGGCCTGTTTAGAGTATAAACCAGATTGTTATTTTTTATACATATCAACGGCATGTGTATTTCATGGCGATAAAGGGGATTATGTAGAGACAGATATACCTTATCCAAAAAATTTCTATTCATTAACTAAGTTATTAGGCGAATTTGTGGTTAAGTATTCCGGATTAAAAAAATGGCTTATTATAAGAACTAATTTTGTAGCCAGAGAAAAATGGCCATATCCCAAAGCATTTACAGATAGATATGGAACCTATTTATTCGCGGACGATCTGGCGCTAGCAATCAAATCAGTAATAAACGAGGACCTCATCGGAATTGTTCACATATGTGGTGAAAAGAAAATGTCCATGTTCGAGTTAGCGAAAATAACTACACCCGATGTTAAACCAATAACACTTGCTGAATATTATGGTCCACCGCTAACAAAAGATATGAGCCTGCGCTCTATAAGATTAAAGCCTTTTAAAATCAAAACCAATCAAAAAAAGCTTAATCTTTGTTGAGTTAAGCTCAACAAAGAATCTGTTGAGCTTAGGAAGGAACTTTCATTAAGGGATGAAAAGGTACAGGAACTAGTGAAAACAAACAAGAATCTTGATAAAGGGCTGAAGGCGGAGAAGGAAGAAAAGGATAAGCTAGAAGCAGAGTTAAAAATTAAGGGCGAAGAGTTGAATAAGCTCAATACGGAAATCAAACAGCTAAAGTTAAGGATACAGGAGCTTGAGGGGCTTAAAACCCTGGTAGAAAGCAAGACACTAAAAGAAGCTGAAGAATCGTTTTTAAAGGCTAGGGGGGAATGAGATCAAAAGATATTCTGAAGATCTCTTCGCGCAGATGAAACTTGAATGGGAAAAGAGCGAGAAGCCTAAAGAGGTTCTAAACGAGGCAATCAAATGGCTTAACCATGTGGTCGAGCAGCTTAGTAAACCGGGCCCTCGAGTTTTCCTAAAAGAGGTCGCCGATGCTGGATTACCTGAGAAGGTTGAGCAGATAATAGGGTCGGAGGTGAGAAGGAGGCTCAATGCTGAGTTCGCTAGGAGAGTTGAAGAGGAATCAAATAGGAAGGCATTAACTAAGCGCGCGCTTAAAGCTAAAGATTACTCGAAGGCAGCTTCCCTAGTTAAAAAAGTCTTAGAGGACGATCATCTGCGCAAAACATTGTCTAAAGAAGCACTTCGCTTCTCGAAAAAACGTATTCAGCAGCAAATGTAACTAAGCGTTTTATCAAAAGCGTGCGCGCGCTATACTGATTAAGATGATGTTTAAAAAATCATTTGCACGCTAACTTTAAGAGCTGTGTCCCTAAAACATGTGATGGACTACTGGAGGATGAAGAAGTGTGACAACTGATAGAGTAGTCATATATTTCGAAGATGCCCGTAAGTTCCATGAAGAGTCCATCAAGGAGTTTGAGGAGGGAGTCAGAGAAAACAACCCCTACAAGATTAGGGACTCCGCCGAAAAGGCATGGAACGCCACAATCCAGGCAACAAATGCCTTAATTTTAAAGCTCACCGGCAAGCTCCCATCCAGCCACTGGGAACGTAGGAAAATGCTTAGGGAGCTAGAAACCAGGATTCCTGAGATCAGGGAGTTAATGCTCAGGGACAGGTACGGAGCTAGAGAGAGGCACCTGCACGAAATGGTGTTTTACGAAGGCAACATAGACATCGAGGATATGAAGTACGAACTTGAAAAAGTTAGAGCCTACTTAAACGACATAGACAAAATGCTGAAGTAAACTTGGAGCACGCGAAAGAAAAGATGGGTGTTAAGTAATGCGAATGATAATGGGCTAGTTGAGGAGGCTGATAAAAGAAGAATGGGGCTGGCTTACACTACTATTGGAGGTTTAGCACGCTATCAAGTTAATTTGTATAAGATCGGTAAAAATTGTAAAATAGACGCTTTTATTTATATAGAAGAGGGGGTAGAGATTAGAGATGAATGTAAGCGCGCTTTACCATGGTCAACAACGTTGGATGCGGACTGAAGCCTGCACGAAAAGCCTTAGAAA
>JAVYOD010000076.1:0-5260 GCA_038734825.1 Thermoplasmatales archaeon | reverse complement strand
TTCCGCTATTCTATCATCAAAGATCAGCTCTGTATTCCTGAATGTTTTTGGTTTAATGTGAAAGAGATCCCACAACGTTTTCTCTTCTTCCCTCTCCTGTTCAGCGAATTCATCCCTATTCCAAAGCGATGCAAGGCTGTGGTAATATGTCTCCCCCATCAATTCGCCTATTCCAGAATTGAAATATTCTCTGAAAAGATCAATGACCTCAGGCCGATATTCGAGTGCCTGTTCTATGAAAGTTCCGGAAAGGGAGAATGTTGCCCTTATCTCTTTTTCCAGAAGTATGCGTGTTGCGGGAATATAACATCTCTCTGCAATCCTTGAAAAAATTTCTCTATTTCTTGAATCCCAGAAATAATCGTGATTCATTCCAACTTCGCTTGGTCTGTACGGTCTTAGTCTCCGGGGCTGATGAACTTCAAAGTAGAAAACAACACTCTTCATAGTGCGGAATACACTTCCATCGTTTGTAATGCAGCATTCTCCCAGGTAAACCTTTTAGCCTCTATCTGGCCTATTGAACCTAGCGTCTTCCTGAGACTTCTATATTTCAAAACACCTATTATGTAATCGGAAATTAAATCTGTGTCCCAGAAGTCTGTCTTGAGAACATTCTTCAGCGATTCCCCCACACCCGTGGTCTTGCTTATAATTGCAGGGGTACCTGAGCTCATGGCCTCGAGTACTGTTATGCCAAACGGCTCTGAAACTGCGGGAAGGACAAACGCATCACTTATCCTGTAGTAGTGTATTGCCTGATTCAGATCTACGAACCCTGTGAACAACACATTTTTTTCTATTGATAGCTCTTTAGAAAGTGTTCTCATCTCACCAACCTGCTCCCCAGTACCTGCGATGATGAACCTAACTTCCTTCATTTTAGCTACGACCTTTTTGGCCGCTTCGATGAAAAACTTTGGGCCTTTCTGCATGGTAACTCTGCCAAAGTAAAGAATCTGGCCAGATAGGTCATAGTCTTTTGGAGGCAGGAAAAAGAAGTGCTTTCCCAGACCATTATGAACGGTCGTTATTTTTTCGCCAGGAATTTTGTATGTATCCATAATAAGTCTCTTAGTGTAGTTAGAAACAGCTATTATGTGGTCTGCCTTCTTCATTCCTTCCTCCTCTATGTCCATGATCCATTTTTGGGGGTAAAAATTACCTGATCTATCAACCTCAGTGCTATGCACGGTAACAACTAAAGGTATACCGTATCTTTCCTTTAGTTCAATTCCTGCCTTGAATGTTATCCAGTCATGGCAGTGAATCACGTCTACCCCATCTTTTACGAAAGTTTGCACGACCTTTTCATTGTATTCCATAACAGCAGAATTGAAATCAGGGATACCTAGACCGTAGTTCTCCACAGACACATCACCACCTAATGGTACGAATATAACGTGAAACGGGTAGGTGTGGTACAACAACGAAACCTTGGGGATGTAAATATCAACTTCGGCTACCTTGCCTATTATACTGTATAAATTTAGGGTGTGTATTCCAAGACCACCGGAAAAGGCTGGTGGTAGTTCCCAACCTATAACAGCGATTTTCATCTTTTCCTCCTGAGATCTTCGAAATAAGCCCTGATCAGTTCCGCATAGCTCCAAGCCTGTATTATGCAGCCCTTAGGGGCATACGGTGGATCCCCATCGAATATCTCCGGCACATATTTAAGTGAATACAGCTCACGAAAGTAAGAGAGTAGTGATTCTCTACTCGCGCCGCTTCTGACAGAGGCTGTTATGTAGGGGCCGGTCAGCCATGGCCAAACGCTTCCGTTGTGGTATGCAAGATCTCTCTTATACTGATCTCCTTCGTATTTCCCAATGTACCTGCTGTCCTTAGGAGAAAGAGATCTCAGCCCGAAGGGAGTGACGAGATCAGAGAAGAAATCCACGTAATCACCAAAATTCTCTAAGACAGGAAATGGTAGAGAAAATGCGAGAATAGCGTTAGGTCTGACGCTAAAATCATCAGGATCTGAAACGTCGAGTATTGCACTTCCCCTGACAAATTTCTCGGAAAAAGAATCCTTAACACTGTCTATAAGATCATTAATATTTATCTTGGGATCAAATTTGAATTTAGAGGAGAAGTATTTCACCGTCTGAAGGGCGTTGAACCAAAGAGCATTTATTTCCACAGGTTTCCCAGTTCTGGGAGTAAATATTATATCACCAGTCTTCGCGTCCATCCACGTAAGCTGAGGTTTCTTTAAACTCACAAGGGAATCTTCAACATCAAGTAGTTCGTTACCATTGAGATATGAATCTAAGATCTCCACTAACTTTGGCAACAAAGCACGTGGCAGATCTTCATCGAGTGAATACTGAAAGTACTTGTAAACTGCGTATATGAACCAAAGTGGGGAATCTGCCGCACCTAGGTCATCCGGTTGAGACGCTGTTTTAGGGATAAAACCAGATTTTAACTTATCCGCGTAATTCAGGATGAGATCCCTTGCTTCACGATACCTTCCAGGTATTAACAGGAGACCTGGAAGAGATATGAATGCGTCCCTGCTCCATGGGCCAAACCAGTAATACCCCGCGATTATATCCCTTGCTACGAGCAGTTTCGTCGATTCATTAACTAAAGAAGCGATTCTCGCATCTTTTGATTTTACACTTGAAAGAGAGCTCAAATACTTTTTCTCAACTTCGCTAAACTTTTTCCCCTCATCCTTCTCTGCGGATACAAGGACAGTGATCTCATCAGGTACATCAGTCACCTCAAAATGCCCCGGAAGGTAGAGGTCCTCCTCGCAATTCGACCCCCTAGCCTCGTCAAGGGGGTACCTAAAGTTATAGTACCATAGTTTATCCTGCCTGAATTCTGCAGGTATATTGATCCAGAAGTGAACGTCGTTCCAGGCTAAGCGAACCTTACCCGCATCCTCCATTAAATCAATTTCCCTCTCATTGTGCCTTATGGTATTATGGTAGCTCCTAAATGAGACGAGGGGGTACAGCCTGAATTTTTCTGGTTTCTTCCCTGAAAATTTGTAGTTTATCAGCAGTAGGTCATCGTATGGATCTATTACGATACTCTTCTCAATTTTGATCCCTAAGACGTAGTAACGGAATGTCGGTATAGGAGATTTCTCGAAAGAAATAAGATACTTGTAACCTTGGGGGTGAACGATGTTCCTATAGTAGTTAGAATCAAGTGAAACTGAATTACCGTCCGCCTCTACCTCCTCGAAAAGTTTCGAGAGGAGAACGAACCTCTCGTACTTTTCGTTTATATTCCTAACAAATATTCCGTGGTAAGTTCTCAAATTGGCCATTGAAGCTGAAGACGAAGAATAGCTGCCATTCCTGTTTGTTATGATCCATTCTTCGTCCCAGTTCATAGGAATGCATGCTAAGATCTCTATAAATCCCTTTTCTTAATAATAGGAATTTTCAGCACCAAAATTCTAAAGAAAACTTAAATCCCGAGCATACAATATTGATCCATGGTACGTTATCTTCCCGTCGGTAACAGCAGGCTTCTCGTTAGTTTCGACAGGGACTACAGAATTGTAGATCTTTATTACGGTCGTGGTCAGTCTGATAACCACGCAGTTGGTCATCCATTTATGTTTGGTATATCAGTGGGTGATCAGTTCAGGTGGGTCGATAGATCCATTATAGAACACATGGACTATTTGGACGAGACCATGATTGGCAACGTCAGATACAGCATAGGAAATATTCATTTCGAGAATTTCGATTTTGTAGACATATACAAGGATATTTACCTAAAGAGGATCAGGGTCTTCAATAATGACAGAGAAAGAAAAGAGATCAGGTTTTTCTTCCACCAGAATTTTTATATTTACGGAAACGACATCGGAGACACAGCGTTCTATTCCCCTGAACTCAATGCCGTCGTTCATTATAAGGCAGGAAGATATTTTCTCTGTTCAACGCTCGATTCCTCAAACAAATCTATAGATCAATATGCCGTCGGGATAAAAGCCTACGAGGGCTTTGAAGGGACATGGAAAGATGCCGAAGACGGAAATCTATCTCTGAATCCTGTAGCTATTGGCTCAGTAGATTCTGTCGTTAGGAGCACTGTTTTAGTTGAGCCAGGAGAGACCAAAGAGCTTTATTATTTCATAATGTGCGGAGACAGCTTGGATAGTGTCAAGGATATGAAGAATGGATTAACTGTGGATCAGGCAAACGAGATGTACAGGAGAACAAGCAACTACTGGGAGGTCTGGAGCTCGAAAAAAGATATTCAAATTACAGAGGAAATACGCTCACTCTTCAGAAAATCCCAGTTCATAATAAGGGCTCACATTAACAATTACGGCGGAGTAATGGCCTCATCTGACAGTGATATTTTAAAGAACAACAGGGACGGCTACTATTATGTGTGGCCGAGGGATGCTGCAATTGCCACCTACGCTTTAACGAGAACATTGCACTTCAGCGCTTCAAGAAGATTCTTCGATTTTACGCTCAGAGCGGTGACAGATGAGGGTTACTTCTTACACAAATACATGCCTGACGGGAAGATGGCCAGCAGTTGGATTCCCAGGATAATGGGAGGTAACCCGATAATTCCGATACAGGAAGATGAAACGGCTCTAGTCATATGGGCATTTTGGCAGTATTACTTGAACTCGTTCGACGTCGAGTATTTTTACCCATTCTACGAGCCCATGATTAAGAAGTGCGCCGACTTTTTGGTCAGGTACACAGATCAAGACGGTCTCCCAAAACCGTCATACGACATCTGGGAAGAGAGGTATGGAGTTCATACTTTCACGGTAGCTACGGTTTACGCAGCACTGAAAGCGGCCTCAAACTTCGCAGAGACTTTTGGGGATTACGGCCCGAAGGAAAGGTACAGTGAATCAGCCAAGAAGATGGCAGAATCATACGAGAGACTTTTTTACTCAGAGGAGAAAGGCTACTATGCCAGAGCTATTATAAATGGCATTCCAGATTTCACCGTGGATTCTCAGAACATGGCTCTGTTCATGTTCGGAATGAAGGACGCCAGGGATCCAAGGATGAGGTCTAACATGCAAAAAATTATGGATAAACTATGGGTCGGTAACAGCGGAGGTCTCTCAAGGTACGAGAACGACAATTACCAAAGGCTAAAGCCTGATCCAAAGGTACCCGGGAATCCCTGGATAATAACAACGTTATGGGCTTCCAGGTATTTCCTCAAAATAGGGGAAAAGGAAAGGGCGATGGAACTTATAAAATGGGTTCTTAATCATAGTCAGAAATCTGGAATGCTTTCT
>JAVYOD010000075.1:0-5260 GCA_038734825.1 Thermoplasmatales archaeon | reverse complement strand
GCTGAGGTCTCTTCTTGCTGTCTACGACTATCCACGAGACCTTCATTCCAGGAATAAATTCTCGTCCGCTATTTATCATCTTTTTCGCAACCTGCACGTTTGCGAGGGAATCACCCTCCTTGTAGAAGTCAAAGTCCTTGACTGTTCTCGAGATAACGAGTTTATCGTTTTCAACCCTTCCCTCCCTCACGTCCTGAATGATCTCTTTAGCTCGTTTAAGGGCAGCATTCACATTCCTATCAAGTATTAGGTTGAAAATTTCCATAAGAGCCTCAGACTGAAGATCAAACGAATCTGTCCTTCTGATCTCATAACCCCTTACTACCACGTTGCCCCTCTCCTGCTCAGGATATACTACCTTACCAGCGTACCTCTTCTTTGCTCCGTGAGAGAACATGGGATCGAATACCCTCTCGACTTCTATGTGGATTCCCAGTTCGGATGATATTTGGCTAGCTATTCCGTTAGCGAATTCAACTGCCTCATTAACTGCTCCCTTACCAGTTTTGATGAATACAGAATCCGTATCGCCGTATACGACCTGTATGCCCCTTGATGAGAGATCGGAGATTATTCCTTTTATCGTTTCCCTAGCGAAGGCTGTGATGCTCGATCCTATGTTTTGATCTGTGAACCTGTAAAAAGAAGATGCAAAAACCCCGTAAAATGAGTTCATGAGAATCTTGACCTGCCCTTGCATGCTGTCGAGGTATCTTTTTTTCATCGGATCATTCTCGCTTTTCATCATTGCTTTGTATTTATCCCTTGTACTCATCAACTTCTCCAGTATCTCCGGGATGAGACCCTTCTTGAAATTGGGAGATAAGAATCTTACACCAGTAGGTGCCACTATATCGCCATCGGGAGAAATAGTGGTGAAGCATATGTTGTATTTGATCATTAAGCTGGGGTACATACTCTTGAAATCCATCACAGCTACCATGTCGTAAAGGCCAGGTGCTATTGAATGGACGTAACCTCCCTCTATCTTTTCCTGGCTCTGTGTAGTGAAATTGTTCATCGGGACAGCGATACCGCGCCTATCAGCCTCCCTTATCAAAAGGGAATCAATCAGCGTTGAATTCCCAGAATTCCACACATCATCCAGAGGTATCATAGCCACAGTGCTCATATTTTCGTATTTTTCAATTACATCAATTTTCAATAGAATCGCTAGGGCTAGATAGGAATCGCGTATGCAATAATCTATAACCCTTTTTTTGTCCTTCTCCCATTCACCTTCTATGTTAAGCCTGTCAACATCACCTTTAGATTCGCCGAGCAGTTCCTGAGCAACATATGCTAGGGTCTCTTGTTTCGGATGTAACTCACGCTTCGCATTCCACCAGGCGTCGGCTACCACTCTCCCGTGGATCCTCCAGAATTGGTTCTGAACACGCTGTGGAAGAGAATTATCTCTCCCGATGAGCATATCTATACCCTTGTTTTTCGCCAGTGATTCTAGAAATGGAAGATCGTACCCATCTACATTGTAACCTGTTATTATGTCAGGATCTTCCTCCCGTACAATGGAAATAAATTTCTTGAGTATATCTGAGGGTTCGCCTGTTATCGCACCGTCGCTGAACTTCCCGTTAAAGTGAACTGTGTATCCTATGACGTAGAGTTGCTGTGTTTTTATGCTGTTTTCAATATCGAAGCTAAGTATTTTCAAAGGAGGGAGGAAATCTGACGTTCTTTCGATCTTGTCACAAAGGATCACATGCTGAGTTGTGAACCTTTTATCTTCGATTTCATTTCCCGAGAATTTCACGCAACTCCCAAGGTCAAGGTCGTAGTAAAATCTGAAGTGGAACGGAATATCAGCAGCAAGGACCCTGCCCTGGTCCTGAATCAGCCTCCTTAGTTCAGGTACCTTCCAGGGAGACCTAACAGTAAATTTTACTGCGTTAACTTTTTTGCCCTTATACAACAATTCAACGTTTTCTGTGGAAACAACTTCACCTGAAGATTTGAGCTTCACAACTTCCTCATCAGTTGGCTCCACAACCTGGAAATAAGGGTTGAAACCTTTATAGAGAAGGGTGAACGATTCTCCTGCCCTGTTACGGCCGAATAGTTCAACAATTACGCCTTCACTGTTTGTGATATATGATGAGCTCACTACCCTTATCTCGTCTTCCATCACAAAAACATGGTATCATTTCAAATATACTTTTTGAAAACTGCAAAAAGATTAATATCCGGCGGTAAATATGAGATATGCGCTTTATTGTTGTCACTGGAGGGGTTATATCGGGTATAGGAAAGGGGACTATCACTTCCTCTCTCGCCTATATACTAAAGGAGAAAAAATACCGGGTGAACGTAGTAAAGATCGATCCTTATATTAATTATGATGCGGGCACAATGAATCCTTACCAACATGGAGAGGTCTTTGTCCTAGGGGACGGTACAGAAACAGATCTTGATCTGGGAAATTATGAACGATTTCTCAGCAAAGATATGAAGAGCGATAATAATATAACAACAGGCAAGATATATAAAACGGTAATTGAGAAGGAAAGAAAAGGAGAGTTCTTAGGCAGCACGGTACAGATCATCCCTCACGTCACCGAAGAGATAAAGAGAAGAATCAGATCCGTGGGGATAGAGGATAATTCTGATATTGTTCTAGTGGAAGTCGGAGGTGTAGTTGGAGACATAGAATCCATGCCGTATCTAGAGGCGCTTAGGGAAATGAAACTTGAGGAAAACGGCAAAATGTTTTTTATCCACGTGACTTATGTCCCAACCCTCAGGAGTGTTGGGGAGCCTAAAACCAAGCCAACCCAGCACAGCGTAAGAGAGCTAAGATCAATAGGTATCCAGCCAGACGCAATAATTGCGAGGAGCGAAGTTAAGCTGAGCAACGAGGTCAGAAAAAAAATTGCCCTATTCACGCAGGTCGATGAAAAGGCTGTCGTCGGGATACCGGATGTTTCTGATATCTTCTCGATGCCCATAATGCTGGATGACAGCGGTCTTCCAGATTACATGCTAGATAAGCTTGGGCTTGCTCCGAGGAAAACCGATCTATCATTCTGGAAAACTGTGGTAGAAAATATAAGGAATCCCAGAGAGGAGGTAACGATAGCTGTTGTTGGGAAATACGTCCACCTGAAGGATTCTTACATATCTCACGAACATACATTTATGCACGTTACAGGAAAGACCGGAATAGGAGTTAAAATCAGGTGGGTAAACTCTGAGCTTGAAGATGAAGTAGTGAAGAATCTTACCGGTGTTAACGGTATCCTGATACCCGGAGGCTTTGGTGTTCGCGGAACAGAAGGAAAGATAATTGCAATAAAATACGCACGGGAGAACGGAATACCCCTTCTTGGTATATGCTTAGGTTTTCAGCTGTCTGTTGTTGAGTTTGCCCGGAATGTTCTGGGATTAAAAGGCGCAAACTCCACGGAATTTGACCCTGCCACGAAATTCCCCGTGATAGATCTCCTACCCGAACAATTGGGCGTGACCAATCTCGGAGGAACGATGAGGTTGGGGGATCAGGTTGTTAAGATAAAGAGTGATACCATAGCATACAGTCTTTACGGTAAGAATGAAGTGAAGGAAAGGCACAGGCACAGGTATGAGGTTAATCCTGAATATATAAGAAGGTTTGAAGAGAATGGGTTGATATTCTCGGCTACTGACGAATCGGGTACCAGAATGGAGATCCTGGAGCTTAAGGGGCACCCATTTTTCGTAGGCTCACAATTCCATGCAGAATTTAGGAGCAGGCCGGAAGCCCCATCTGTTCTTCATGAAGGTCTGGTAATTGCGGCGTTAAAATATAGAAATCTTGTGCAAAAAGGATATATACAACAAGAGAAAATTGCGTAATATTTAAATACTGAGAAATCATACTAATAGTCTATGCCAAAGCCCCAGAAAAAGGTAGGTAAAGTGATCGGTGTCAGGGAGAAGAAACTTATTGCCAGGCTTAACAGAGATGTGCCCCTGTCTACCAAGGTATATGATAGCGAGGGAAAGCTCGTAGGTAAGATTGTCAGGCTCTTTGGGCCAACCAGATCTCCGTTTGCGGCCATAGATTCGAAAGGGGCTATGGCAGATGAAATATATGTGAGGTGAATGTAAATGCCAGAAGAAGAAAAGAAAAAGAGTAAGAGGGAGCTTCTAGAAGAGGTTACAAAATGCCCGGAATGTGGATCAACTCATCTCGTCAGAGATTATGAAAGAGGCGAGCTAGTCTGTCAGGACTGCGGCCTCGTTATTGATGACAGTTTCATAGATCAGGGACCTGACTGGAGGGCATTCGATTCGGAACAGTCTGAAGCTAGAGCTAGGACTGGTGCACCAATGACATACACCATTCACGACAAAGGGCTAAGCACGGAAATTTCCTGGAAAAACAAAGACTCTTACGGGAAGAGCATTCCGACGAGGAGTAGGGCTCAGCTTTACAGGCTGAGGAAATGGCAAAGGAGAATAAAGGTTTCTAATGCAGCGGAGCGAAACCTTGCACAGGCACTTCAGGAATTGGAGAGGATGGCATCTAACCTAAGCCTGCCAAAGGACGTCAGGGAGACTGCTGCAGTGATCTACAGGAGAGCTGTCAAAGAGAACATGATAAGGGGTAGATCTATAGAGGGTGTTGTTGCAGGTTCTATATACGGTGCATGCAGGCAGATGGGCGTCCCGAGAACACTTGAGGAAATAGCATCTGTTACCCGCATTAAGAAGAAGGAGATCGGCAGGACATACAGAATGATGAGCAGAATTCTACAACTCGGAATTTTCCCTTCAAGACCTGAGGACTACATAAACAGGTTCTGCAACAGGCTGAGACTATCGAATGATGCAAAGAAAAAGGCTATGGAGATACTTAAACTCGCTGAGAACAGGGATCTCACATCTGGAAGGGGACCCACGGGAGTTGCTGCTGCAGCCATCTACATAGCTAGCATATCGCTCAACGAGAGGAGGACTCAGAGAGAGGTAGCCGAAGTTGCCGGCGTAACTGAGGTTACGATAAGAAATAGATACAAGGAGCTCACTGACAAGCTAGGTATAAACGTGGAAGTCTAGATAAACAATATTTTATATTTTTTGAGCATTACGAACCAGGGCCCGTAGCTCAGCCAGGTAGAGCATCTGGCTTTTAACCAGGTGGTCGTGGGTTCGAATCCCACTGGGCCCGTACCTATAAAGGTATAAATATTACAATTTTACCCTAAGAGCGTGAGAGTCAACAAAGGAAGAATTCTATTTTCAGACAAGGAGGTGGAAA
>JAVYOD010000074.1:0-5278 GCA_038734825.1 Thermoplasmatales archaeon | reverse complement strand
ATACAGCGCTCTGATATTGAATTCGGTCGGAAAGCCGATAACTGAAGAGGGAATAACCGAAATACTGAAGGCAGCAGGAGTTACTCCTGATCCGGCAAAGGTGAAGAGCCTTGTTTCTTCGCTCCAGGGAGTCAATATAGAGGAAGCTATAAAGGCCTCTCTCGTAACTGCGCAGCCTGTTGCTGAAGCTGAACCTAAAAAGAAAGAAGAGAAAAAGGAAGAAAAGAAAGAGGAGAAAAAAGAGGACAAGAGCGAAGAAGAGGCAGTGGCGGGTCTGGGGGCTCTATTCGGGTAGATCTACTGATGAACCCGAGGGCCATTTTTACATTTATCTTATTTTACATAATTCCGTTAGTGCTTTTTGGCTCTGGCCTATATTTAAGAAATCTGCCTCTAGAACTAGTTGGTCTAATATGGCTCATATCTGCATTCATACTGAGCCTGATGGCAGAGTAAGGCTATTTCTTTAAAGCAGGCCTGGCTAGTGCAGAGAGATTGTTTCGCCTTGATCCGGATCTAAGCATAATGAACATTGCTGATGCTATTAAGCCAGGGGATACTGCAAGTCCCCAAATTTCAAAGGGGTTCACAAAGTAGCTCAAAAGCATAGTGCCATATGCCGGTCCCAAACCCCTGCCGAATGAATTGAAGAAATTGTAAATACCCATGTATGAACCGACGTCCTCGCCATGCGCAATTTCAGAGACGAGCGCATTTCCGGTCGGAGTGACAAAATTTTCACCCATCGTTATGATAAACATTGATTCGAAGAACTGATATGCGTAATGGTCAATTGAAATGGTAAAATAACCAATCATATAAAGAACTGTACCCAATATCATACCGTTCCACATACCTATCTTTTTGACCGCAAGGTAAACGGGATACTGAAATATCACGACGACGAGTCCATTAACTAAGTATATGAAACCTATAGACGTAGATCCGAGACCAGCTATGTGGTTAGCATATAGGGATAGAGTAACTGTGAACTGCGATACGACGATAAAAAGAAAAATAGTCGCCGCACCTAGGAGGAATATGTTCCTGTTTGCATTTCTAATGTTTAATCCCCCTTCAGAGCTGATGGCACCTTTCACGTTATGTATCGTGTTGTAAGCTATGAAAGCCAGCAATGTTGTCATCGATGCGATCAGGAACATGCTTGCATATCCGAAATCGGAGATGATGATCCCCCCGATAGCCGGACCAAATGCCCAACCTAGATTGGTGGCTATTCTCATCGTTGAAAAACCTGAAAGCGGAACATCACTGCTGAGTGTTATTATCGCATTAGCAGAAGGTTGGTAGAGCGAAGACATGATGCTGTTTGATATAAACAGGGAGATGAAGATTAAGGCGTTAAGAACAAAATGCGCAGATAGGAAGAGGAAAAAGTATGAAAGAAAGTTGCCGAAGGAGAAATAAATCAAGGTCCTTTTGTATCCTAATGTATCACCTAGACGACCCGAATATATCTGGACGAGACCGCCAATAATTGCATTCACAGAAAATACTATACCTATCACTAATGACGCTACATGAAGCACATTTGACATATACAGTGCTGAAAAAACCCACGCTGCGCCAGTTCCGAAGGAACGAATTGATGAACCGAAGGAGACTGTGTATATGTTTCTCTTATCCGTATTCTGGTCACTCTTATATTATAGGCTTTCCGTCCATTTCACGGGGGATCTCAAGGCCAAAGAGTTTTAGAATCGTCGGTGAAATATCATAAATGCTCTGTGTAACTTCCTTGGGAGTAATGCCTGGTCCTATAAGGCCAAATATGCCCTTGATCCTGTGGTGTGCTACCTGCCTTGTCCTATACGCCATTTTCTCATCGGGAATATCTGAGGCCCAAAGGTAACCGGAGAGCTGCAGACGCTGGTGGTATATCTCATTAGTAATAGCAACTATGTCTGGCGCCTGCGACACGAATGGCCCCCAGTAGACCTCGCTCCCCCTAAGGATGTTTTTGTAAACATTCTTTCCCGATTTTGATTTAAGCGACGCCAGCTTTGAGACGAGCTCCTTCATTATATCCTCTCTTTCTTCCTCATAGAGTGGATTTACATAGAATAACCCTTCGTCTAAGGCAATAACTCTAGTCTGCTTCCAGTCAATAAGACCCTCGAGATCCGTTTCCATGCTACTCTCAATCCTCTTTACACCTTTAACTATTTTTTGCTGCATGCTGTCTGGCAGGCGTCTGGCAAGCTTGTACAGGCCTGTCTTCTGTCCAAAAGCAACGACTCTCTCTCGCGATAACAGAGGCTCCTTTCTCTCCTTTTTGACGAAGAGACCAGTTTCGGACAAGTATTCATTAGCGTAAAACTCATCCTCAATCGGTCCATTTCCATGATCGCTCATAAGAAATGTGAACCCATCCTTGTTGAGAGAAATTAAGCGAGATATCCCCCTGTCAATGGACTTGAAATTTCTGAGCATGATATGCTCGTTATTCCACATAAAATGAGAGACGTGATCGTTCATAACGATTGATACGTGAACAAGATCGTGGTTAATTAGGCGCTCTGCCATAGAGAATCTTGAGGCAATGTCTTTTTCGATACCGTCCATTGTCACGTCAGGATCCTCATTTTTTGTGAAGAGATGAAGTTGCTCCTTGGAATATGTAGAGGGTATCGATGACTGAAACTCCTGGGGATATACCCAGGCACCCTCCCCAAATGGAAATCCGCTTATCATAACACCGTTGACCTTTTTTGGCGGAAAAGTAGACGGCATGTCTATTATAGCCACCGTCTTACCGTTCTCTGAAAGTATGTCCCAGTAATCTCTTCCGTGAAATCCAAGGGAGTTTATGTTCCTTATCCTCATATTCTTCCAGTCTATTTTAGACCAAAAGTAAACCCCCATTTTCCCAGGATTTAAGCCTGTGGAATATGCCTTCCACCCTGGCTGGGTGATGTATGGAATTGTGGAAATAAGAGGGCCATGGAGACCTTCATTCCAAAACTTCCCGTACCCAGGCAGTTCCCCTGACTCCACGTACGGAACAATTGGATCCCAAGTTGCTCCATCAATGCCAATTACAACGACTTTCACTCTGGCATTATGAAATCCACGTATAAAATAGGTTTCAATTTCTCAGAAGGGCGTCAATCAGAGCAATCGGCTTCAGCATCGTTTCAATCGGATAGAATGGATCATCTATGTGTCCAGATGTAGAACTTTTAATGCCGTATGAAATCGAACCGTTCTTAATGTATGTTTTTGCAGTTGCGCGAAGGTAGGAATACCTCTTTTTGAGAAGCTTGGAGTATGAATTTATGTCTGAATGATCGTGATATAGGAACGCATCAGGTACAAGGATGCCCCTATAACCTGATTTAATGGCCCGAATATTAACGTCATAATCTTCTCCACCGCCGAATATCCTTTCGTCAAAGCCACCTATACTTCTAAGCACATCTGTTCTCCAAGCGGAATTACCCATAGGGAGATAGGCCATGCTTGACGGTACGAGAACGTTATAAACATAATCTTCAATCTTATTCATGTAAATCTCCGGCTTGCTCTTCGGTTCCAAGTGTTTTGCAACTCCCCCAGTGAAATCAGCCTGCCCTGATTCTATAGGTTCAACAAGTTTTTCAAGCCAGGCTTCAGGTGCGATCTCGTCAGTATCTATAAAGGCAACGATATCCGTTTCAATCAGCTTCAATGCCTTATTTCTCGTCTGAACAACATTTCCAGGGAGAACTTCGAGGACAGCACCGTATTTATTACACACAGATTTGATATCCCAGCTGGACCCGCCATCTGCCACGAGTATCTTCTCGGGTTTCCTGGTCTGTTTTGTCAGAGAATCTAACGTCTTAGATATGCGGTAATCGTTGTATGACGTAATCAGCACAGTAACTGATGACAATGAGCCACCTGGCTCTAGATACTTATCTCTTATTTACTTTTTGTTTTGATGATGTTGAGATTAAGAATTATCCCCTTTAATTGCTTTTGAGTGACCAAAGGTAGAGAATGATATTAGGCAGTGCATTCCCTGAGAGTTCGTATTTACAATCTCAGTAAGAACAACTCAAAATTAAATTTAGCCAGTAAAGCGCTATTGCCAAAAAATCAAACCAATGAAAGCTCATTATGAAGATATGCTATGATTGCTTTAAGTTGAAAAAGTATTTATATCTATTAAATATTGTCAGACTAATGTCACACATCACACTAAAAGGGTGGCATAGGTACAGAGAGAAGGGGAATTATTCCTGGCAATCATCACTGATAATCGCATTCGTAGCCTCAATTCTTCTCTGGTGGCTCCCGGTATTCGGACCCATGATCGCGGGTTACGTTTCCGGAAGGACGGCCGGTACCAAGTTCAAGGGCCTCTTCAACACAATCATAGTTTCCGCTTCTATTGGTCTTGTTTCCTTCATTTTCAGCTATCTGCCTATAATCCCACCAGGTGTGAGGTACTACTTCAGCTCTGTGGTGCTTTACCATATAACTCTGGCTAGCCCGTACGGCGGTTGGTTTGCGTCTGCCATTGGTCAGATGTTCACAAGTTTCAGTTATTTCCTGGTTCATTTTCCGTCAAACTGGGCTGTCCTGATTGCGTTTGGTTTCATCGGAGGCAGCATGTCAGAACTCCTGATCAAGGAATCCGGTGTCAAGACCGTACTTCCGCCAAAGCATTCACCTGCAGTTAATTCCAAACCAATGAAGCCTACCGAGGTCGAATACCAACCTGAGGAAAAGACTCACCCCTTGCTTAAGAAAATAATAAAGGAAAAGGAATCCCAGGATTCCTCCGATGATTATATTTGATTTTTTTGAGGCTTATCTTTTCTAATGTTTTTTATATTCTAATATTAACTTTTGAAACTGTATAAGAAATGCAAAATCCGTTTACATTAATTTTTTGCACTTTTACCTATAAGCATGCAAATTTGCATTTGGATTTGGAAAATAGGAAACTTCTTTTATCTCATACATTCCGCTCATTGCGTTGAAAGATGAAGTGTTATGCGTTTCTTACAAGATTTCTTGTAGAAAACATTTTCAATATCACGAAAAAACGTATCTAAGTTTTTTATAATAAATTTTAAAATTAATTATCACCTTCACTCTCTTCTCAAGGAACGGAATCATCCGAGCTTCCGCATGCTGATGTATAAGAATAGCTTAAAAATCTCTGGATGCGAAAGTTTTTTATTGCATTAAAAATATAAATTTAGCATACATGTCAGGTTAGGAGCATTTTCCTTTAATATGAAAAATCTTTACTACGTCTTCA
>JAVYOD010000073.1:0-5433 GCA_038734825.1 Thermoplasmatales archaeon | reverse complement strand
CTGGATCTGAGGAATTCTGCAAGTCCAGGCATCATCCTCACTCCATTTTCTGTGATCTTAGCGAATTTTTCTCCCCTGTAAATTACTATTTTTCTATTACCCTCATCCTTGGCTTCAATTTCCTTGTAGTCAAGTTCCACAGAGTATAGGAATTTCAGTATGTTTGAAATTCCCCTCTTCTCCTTCTCTTTCCCATTCCCCTTAATTCCTTTCTCCTCTAGAATTTTCCTGAGCTTTTCCGCGTTCTCTAGATTCAGGCTACCCTCTATCCCATTTGCATCACTAAATATATTCGTTATCTCCGATTCTCCTTTCGGGAGGATGAAGAATACATTTCTATACTTCTTTCCAGAAAAGAAATCCTTCCCTATGTTCAATAAAATTTCCTTTTCTTCTCCATACCAGTGACCTGTCACAGGTATATCGTAGTAAGCTGCAGGGAATAAGAATTCTATCTCCCTCGGTACCAGACCTAGGGGGCTTGTAACTATAACCTCCTGAATTCCAGGCAAAAATTCCTTTATAAGGGAGTGGAGAATTCTATGCGTCTTGGATCTGGAATAAGGCTTCACAGCTGAGCAAGGTATTAAAAGTAGGTTTTCAGCTGTCTGCCCTAGTGTCTTTACCCTCTCCCTGAAATTCACGACTTCCGGCCTGCGGATTGATTCCACTGAGTTCGCATATATTTTCCTCTCCCTAAGGTCCATGAATTTATCCATGATATCGTAGTAATTCATATCCGCTATTCTCAATATTTCCTTTGAAAAGCTTGTTATGGAATAATTTTCAACTAGTTCCCTAAACCTTCCCTTTTCCAGTGAAATTTTAATGAGATTCATGATTCTATCTTTTTCAGCCATATTTCTCTGTTTGCATCCCACGGATTCGTAAACCCCGAACTCGCTTATGCATTTGGAATCACCAAGAAGCGTGATCCTGGAATCGTCCAATATATCAACGCCTATGTAAAAGAGAACAGGGTAATCGTAAGGGAGACCTAGGGCCGGGATGTAAATTAAACTATCTGGGTTTTCAACTCTTAATTTCATAACAGTATCAACTATATCCCTTGAATTTAGCCTGTTGACTCTGTTTAACGTGATTATATTCCCTTTAGAATATACTATTTTCCTCCTGCTCAATATATCTTGTTTTTCAATCCTCGGATCACCTGGGGAAATAACCTCAGGTATGTCGAAATCGTAGTAAGGTCCAAACCTCCTTGCGAGGTATCTCATTCCCCTACCATAAAAAGAGAATATTTAACGTTAAGCGCCAAAAACGAGAATGATCAATCCGAAACCTTCTTTCGAATGAATAAAACCCTGCCTGAAGTCTATGAGGCCCAGCCTGTTCTTGACCCTCCTTGTGAATGATATTAGGTCCCCGGAATCCACCTCTTCCCCTATCTCTAAAAACATGTAAACTCTTTTTATCCGGTCCCTCTGGATCTGGCTTAGGACCTGGAAGATGTCCCTCTCGGCAATGCTGAAATTCACGTAGCTGTAATTGAATGTGAAAAGCTTAAGAGGTCCGTAGAGGGCTGTGTACATCTTTATATCGTGAATAGATATCCCAAGGGCTGTGGAATTCTCGGATATAGCGGATATACCTGAAATTCTCTCTTTTATATATTTATAAAGAATGCTATTCATATCCGCTACCCTGCCACCCCCTGTTTGAGCTAAGATAAGCTCGGAATTAACTGTTTCAAACATATCTATGTCCTGGAGAACAGATTTAATCCTAGCTGCGCCACTCCTCCCATCCGCTCCCATTGGCGTAACCAGGAAGAGTGCTGTGAATGCCCCCGTGTTTTTTTCAATATCGGTGAGAGGCTTTAGAATAGATTCCTGAAATCTCCCTTCCTGCTGTGTTATTATGAATACGAGCCTTCCAGATATGTATTCCATTATATTTTCCCTTTCTCTATTAAATATCTCATCCATATTTTGGGAATAACCGTTGAAAGACTTGAGTTGAAGGATTGTATCAACCTTATACTGATCTAAAAAATTTTCATCGTATATGAAACCCACAGTATTCATGCTACCGGAAAAATGCGATGCGATTGCTGTTCCGAGGTGACCAACTCCGATCACCGTTCCATCTTTCCGACTTGACTTAACCATTGTTGGTAGCCTTTGTCATCTGCTCTTTTTGGAGCTCCTTTATCTTCTCCCTGATGTAATCCCTCACTGCAGTCCTTATAAGGTCCTCGCCGTCAACAGCCATGCCCCTGTTCACAATCTGGTCTATATTCTCCACCTCGTTCCTAGGAAGTCTGAGCGTCATCTTCTTGGAGGGACCGGTGCTAGTTAATTCCTCAAGGTGAGATTCTATGGCCTCCCTTATAAATTCAGATATATTTTTGTACTTCCCCTGGGATATAAGTTCGTTTATCTTCTCCAGGGAGGAAGCGGAGAGCCTAACAGTAATTCTCGCCTGGTCAGGTAAATCTGACATAAAACATCTTTCTCCTGTATTAGCGTCGGACATATATCATTTTCTTAATATTTAATCTTTAATTAATGAATATAAATTATTAAAAAATATAAATAATAAAAATATGGGCAAAGATATTATCTCTCAGATAAATCATAAGCGCAATGTTGGGCGGAAGGGTCAACGAGAGGCAGCTGAGAAGGATGATGCAGCAAGCTGGCATAAAATCAAGTGAAATGTCAGGAGTAAGACAGGTAGATTTCATATTCGATGACAGGAAGATTTCGGTGAAGAATCCGCAGGTCACTATCCTTGAAATACAGGGAACAAAGACTTACCAGGTTGTAGGTGGGGAAGAACAGGAGGGAAAGATAGAGGCGCAACCTCAAGGTGTTAACGAGGAAGATGTTAACCTCGTTGTTCAGAAAACAGGCGTTTCTAGGGAAAAAGCTATAGAGGCCCTAAAGAAGAGTGGTAACAAGCCTGCAGAGGCAATAATCTCAATCCTCTCGGGAAAATGACTGTTATAGATACACTTAAGAGCAAGATCATAGAAAGCATTACGGAGAGCGATGAAGATAGGAAGTCAAAGATCAGGGAAATAGAGAAAATAAGGACGAAGCTAGAGCTCCTGGCCAAGGAAGAAAATATAGATTTTGAGGTGTTCGTTGGAGGGTCAATTGCAAAGGGAACAGATATAAAGGGATCTGATGCAGATATATTCCTTCTATTCAAAGAGCCTTTTGATCCGGGTAAAATACTCTCGTTACTGAGGAGAGAATTTCCGAACGGCGTTGAGGAATACACACAGCATCCTTATATAACTGTGCCAGTCAACAATTTCAAAATAGACCTTGTTCCAGGGTACAAGGCCTCCTCATCAAAAGATCTTAAAACTGCAGTTGACAGGACACCAATGCACGTTGAATTTGTTAAAAAGAATTTTGACGAGAAGATGAAAAACGAGGCTAGAATACTAAAACAATTTATGAAAGGTATAGGCGTATACGGTGCAGAATCATCTATCAGGGGTATGTCTGGATATGTAGCTGAGCTCCTTATATACCACTTCGGAACCTTTGAAAATGTTATTCTTGAGGCAAAGAAATGGAGGATTCCTGTGCGAGTCGGTAAAAGTTCAGAGAAATTCAACGGCGCGAGTATGGTTGTTGTAGATCCAGTTGATCCAGACAGGAATGCCGCTGCTAACGTTTCTATTGAGAATGTTGCAACTTTTATTCTTGCTTCAAAATGCTTTACCTGGGACAGGTGGAGTGATTTCCTCTTCCCCGAGACTAAGAAGTTTTCAATACCTGAGGAGGCAGTGGCGATACGCTTCGGATGTAGCAAATGCAACCCAGAGGTAATACTTCCAAATCTTCGGAGATTTTCAGAAATTCTGTCTGGTGAGCTAGAGGCACTAGGTTTCAGAATAATATACTCTTCTGTTTTCCTTGAAAAGGAAGGTTACATTGTGCTGATTCCAGAAGCATCGGTGCTCGGGGAGAGCATGCTTCATGAAGGTCCACCAGTTACGAATAGGAACGTTTTCTCTTTTTTACAGAAATGGAATTCAGGGACGAAATTCGGAATGCCGTTCATAAGGGGTGACAGAGTTATGGTTCTAAAAGAAAGAAAGTTCAGAGATATAAGGGAGGCAATGGTCGAAATTATTCCAAAAATAAAGATATCTAAAGATGTTAACAATGAAATAGTAATAATTTCAGGTGATGATTTAAAGAAAATTCCAGATATTATAAGGGAAAGGGTGGTCACACCATCCCTTGGTTCATGGATACCTTGCGGCTCAGGGAGGGATATTGAGCGCAATGATCCAGAACCCGATGAATGATAGGAACGCTACGAAGAAAGCAACGACGTAATCAGAACTCCTCTTCGTTTCGTGGGGAGATCTGTAAACTATGTAAATCGCAACAATAAGAACTACGAACAGCATAATCCAGCCGACAAAGCCAGCCCCAGGCTGGATTGACTGGAGAAGTCCAGACATGAAACCTAGGAATGCGGCGATAACAAAAGCTGCTATCATCGCTATTCCCCTCTTTATATCTGCAACAGCGTATTTCTTCCTGTCGAATGTGTCCATCTGTTATACCTCTCTTAACAGTCTTTCTATAACCTTTATTGGCTCCTTGGATTTAACTACTCCTGATGCAACTAAGACGCCATCCGCCCCGAGTTCCCTGCTCATTTTAACGTCCTTTCCTTCCTTTATCCCAGCACCTACGATCAGTTTTATCCCTTTTCCTTCAAGAATACTTGAAGCTTGCCTTATGATCTCTGGTTTCGCAGTTGAAACAGATATATTCCCTCCTATAAGCTCAGGCGGTTCGTACGCTACCATATCCGGTCTGAATTCTGAGATTTTCTCCAATTCTGGTATATCAGCTGCGCAGACTAATGTTCTCATTCCGTAGTTTTTACTCATGCTTACCGCTTTTCCTATGCTTTCTAGCGGTAGCTTAAATTCTGAATGGTTGAGCATAACTCCGGAATAACCGTATTTCTTAAGCAATGGAATAGGTATGTGGCCGGTCATCGGTCCAGGTTCGACTGCTTCAGCATTCTGAATGTATTTCTTAATTCTAGTATCTATAAGGGAATCCAAGGGATTCGTGACAACTGCTATATTTTCACTATACCCAATCTTTTCCTCTATTTCTTTTATAAGGAGCATGGCTTCTTTTCCAGTTGCCTCCGGGTATGATTTGAAATTAATGAAAAGCAACATTTTTTCTCACCTTTATTTTTAGCGGGGAATCAAGATATGAACCATATATTTGCATCCCTCTCAAATAAAATAATTTTTCTGGCTATAAAATGCGTTGCTTTTTTTTATCTAAAAATGCCATTAAATACCTTAGGGTTATCAAATTTCTCAACATTCTATGAAATGGAGTTAGTTGAAAGTAACTTCAAAAGTTCTAATATTTTTAAATGAAAATATTTTTCAAGATTTTCTTTTGT
>JAVYOD010000072.1:3169-5439 GCA_038734825.1 Thermoplasmatales archaeon | reverse complement strand
CACGCATATAGGGTATCAGATCTTCCTTTTTTGTTAGAACGGTCAGACCCTTGATCTCCTTTAGCCGGTCCGCAATTACCATGAAAAAATATCAGCAGTGTTTATAACTATTTTTCCTTTCATCAATTTTTTTAGATAATTAAATGAAAGTTAGGTTTATTTTTAAATTAATATGATGTGATTAAAATTTAAATTCTATACTTTTCTTAAAACATTGCAATTCTAAGAAACGTTATCAGGAATGATGATATTTACGTTTATCTCATTTTTTATGCATAATATAACAAGAATTTTTGGAAATTGAAACCCATATTCCCTTGAACTAATTTTCATCTGCTTCCAATGTATTTAAGATTCCTAAATTCTGAAGACAACCTCAAATTCTTTTAATTTAGGCTGAATGTCAATTATAGCTAAGTATTCAATAAGGCATAAATTATAAGCTTTTAGTCCTTTTCAAACTTGCTTTTAGGCCAAAAATTGCTCTCCTGTTATGATGGGTTTGCCCTTGGCTAATTTCCTATAAAATACTTACCAGATGCTATGTTATAAAAACAATTTGTAAATCTATTTCAAATAACAGGATTAACGTATAAAATGCCAGTTTCCTTTGCCATCCTTAAGTATCTATTAAATTTTAAGCAGCGTAAATTTTAGAAAGACAAGATAGCCCCGAGCAGATTCGAACTGCTGTCAACGGGTCCAGAGCCCGCTATGCTTGGCCGCTACACCACGGGGCTAATGATAGTGATAACGAATTAGTAGATAAAATTACACTTCAACTAAGGATAGTATAACTCGCTAACATTTTTATAATTTTGATTGTTATGGAAAGAGAGTGGATCAAATGGAAAAGGGAGATATCATCAAGTTGCAGATGGACACCTTTACGGATGATGGGAAGCTTGTTGAAACTACAGACGAAGCCAAGGCAAAGGAGAATGGAATATATGACGAGCATTACAGCTACAAACCAATACTGACGATAGTAGGATCTGGAAGATTATTTAATGATTTAGAGGAAGATCTCGTAAAGGCTAGCGTAGGCGAGGAAAGGGAAGTGACGATACCTCCTGAGAGGGCATTCGGCCAGAGGGATACGAATAACGTTAGGGTCACATCTTACAGAGAGGTAGAGAGGGCCCTCAGGGAAGAGGAAAGGAAAAAAGGGAAGAACGAAGACGTTGTCCCGGAGCCTGGAATGACTGTCAGGATCGGAGACAAGTATGGTAAGATCCTGACCGTGACCGCAGGGAGGGTTGTCATAGATTTCAATCATCCCCTAGCTGGAAAATCTATAAAATATAAGTATAAAATTATCGAGAAAATTGAAGGGGATGAAAATAAGATCAGGTCAATCATTGAAATAAATTTCCCAAAGGACTCTGATAAATTTAAAATCGAGGTAGGAGAGGAAATATCAATAACGATCCCTGACTCAGCGAAAATTGATGATACTTGGCCTCTTGCTAAGTTCGCTATAGTCGGGGCTATCAGGCAGTACATAGGTAACAAGACAATTATTTTCAAGGAGATCTTTGAAAAGAGGATTGAGGAGGAGGCGAAAGAGCAGGCCAAGGAGGAAGCCAAGGCTCCTTCCTGAGGGTAAGATGTCAGAACTGGAACAGAATAAAAAAGATGTAGAAAAGTCACTGCGTGAATATCAGTTCAAGAAGTATATTGACGAGATAAGAAAGCTTGAGGGTAGGGGTACTGAGCTAATCTCGGTTTACATTCCACCGGGGAGGCAGATAAGCGACGTTGTCTCGTATCTGCGTGATGAGTATTCAACATCATCCAACATAAAGAGCAAAACGACCAGAAAGAACGTAACATCTGCAATAGAGAGCATAATGAGCAAACTCAGATACTACAAGACACCACCAGAAAATGGTCTGGCAATCTTTGTGGGCTACATACCAACCAGGGGAGATCAGAGCGAAATGGTATCCTATTTTATAGAACCGCCCCAGCCGATAACAAGTTTCCTCTACAGGTGTGATTCAAAGTTCTATTTAGACCCAATACTTCCTATGCTTGAAAAAAAGGATGTTTACGGACTAATTGTAATAGATAGATCTGAGGCTACAATAGGTATTCTAAGAGGATCCAGGATCGAGGTTATTGAGAATAGGGATTCCCAGGTTCCAAGTAAACATCACCAGGGGGGTCAAAGTTCCAGAAGGTACGAGAGGCTAATAGAAATAGCGGCTCATGAATTTTTCACGAAGATAGGCGAGCTAGCATCAAATGCTTTTCTTAAGGAACCA
>JAVYOD010000072.1:0-3117 GCA_038734825.1 Thermoplasmatales archaeon | reverse complement strand
TACCTCCACTATCAAATACAGGAGAAGGTTATAGATCTGTACGACGTTGGTTACACCAATGAGTACGGCCTAAAGGAGCTCGTAGATAAGGCTTCAGAGACTTTAGATCAGCTTGAGATAGCAAAAGAAAAGAGAATAATAGAAAGGCTTCTCGTTGAAATCAAAAAGGGCTCAGGACTTGCAGCATACGGCGATAAGGAGGTCATGGACGCGCTAAAACAGGGGAAGGTTGATGTCCTCATTATATCCAAAGGTCTGAAGAAGAATAGGATAACCTATAGATGCGAAAATGACGGGTATGAGATTACAGAGATAAGTGAAGAGGAGAAGGAGCATGTGTGTCCAAAATGCGGTTCAATTATGGTCATAGAAAAAAAGGTTGATTTGATAGAGGAATACATAGATCTTGGTCAGAAGAGTAACTCTAAGATAGAACTGGTAAGTGACGAATCTGATGAAGGTTCCCAATTCCTGAAGTCGTTCGGCGGCATTGGCGCGATACTTCGCTACACTTAAACGGATGAAAAATATTAAAATTGCGGACCATATGATCCCTTATGAGTAATAAGTACATCTATAATTTTGAAGAAGGATCAAAGGAAATGAGAAATATTCTTGGGGGTAAAGGGGCTGGTCTTGCTGAGATGACAAGGATCGGTCTCAGAACGCCTCCCGGTTTCACTATCACGACAGAGGCTTGCAACTACTATTTCAATAACGGGAGTCTTCCGGATGGCCTCTGGTCAGATGTCATTTCCCACATGAAGACACTTGAACTCAAGACGGGTAGGGTTTTTGGAGGAGGACCCAAGATACTCCTCGTATCTGTCAGGTCAGGTGCACCCGTGAGCATGCCTGGCATGCTTGATACTGTTCTCAATCTTGGATTGAACGACAATAACGTCAAGATTCTTGCTGACGAGACGGGAAATCCAAGGTTCGCGTGGGATGCATACAGGAGATTCGTTCAAATGTTCGGGAGAATAGTTCTAGGTGTCGATGGGAAAAAGTTTGATTCCGTTATAGAGGAAACGAAATCCAAGCTGGGATATAAGAACGACTTTGAGCTCAGCGACAGAGACTGGATGGATGTCGTAGCGCAGTTTAAAGACATAATTAGAAAAGAGGGAAAGGAATTGCCAGAAGATCCATACAAGCAGCTGGAAAAGGCCATAATAGCTGTTTTTGAATCATGGAAGAACGAAAGGGCTGTTGTTTATAGAAGGATAAACAAGATACCTGACTCACTAGGCACAGCAGTTTCCGTAGTTGCCATGGTATTCGGAAACACGGGGCAGAGATCAGCAACTGGAGTAGTTTTCACCAGGGATCCGAATACAGGTGAGAAAAAGCTTTACGGGGAATATCTAACAAATGCACAGGGGGAAGACGTCGTTGCAGGAATAAGAACTCCTTCTCCAATAAGTAAGCTGAAAGATGAAATCCCAGAGGCGTACGAGGAACTAGTGAGATCTGCGGAGATCCTGGAGCAGCATTACAAGGACGTTCAGGACATAGAATTCACGATACAGGATGGCACTTTTTACCTGCTTCAGACAAGAAGCGCAAAGAGGAGTGCCGCTGCAGCTATAAAGATCGCTCTTGATATGAGGCAGGAGGGAAAGGTTACCGATGAAGAAGCTGTAAATATGGTGCAACCAGAACAAATAGATCAGCTCCTTCACCCACAGGTGGATTCTTCGAAAGCAGGATCTTCTATAGCAAAGGGTCTTGCCGCAAGTCCAGGTGCAGGTTCTGGCAAGATAGTCCTGGATCCTGACGAGGCTGTCAGGATGAGCGAGAAGGGAGAGAAAGTTGTCCTCGTAAGGATGGAGACCCTGGCGGACGATGTTCATGGCATAGCGGTCTCCCAGGCCGTCCTTACAGCTAGAGGAGGGATGACGTCTCATGCAGCCGTTGTTGCAAGGGCAATGGGGAAACCCGCAGTCGTCGGCTCTGAAGATGTTAAGATAGACATTAAATCTCAAAAAGTTTTATTTAGAGATTTAGAGCTTAAGGAGAAGGATGTAATAACTGTTGATGGTACTACAGGCCTTGTATATAGGGGCGAGGTGCCAGTTACCATCCCGGAGATGGGACCAGATTTTCAGAAATTTATGGATATTTGTCGCAGGGTAAAAAAGATAGGAGTCCTAGCGAATGCTAACACACCAAGCGAAGCGATAATGGCAAGGAAGAATGGTGCAGAGGGCATAGGTCTAGCGAGAACTGAGAGAATGTTCCTGGGGGCTGACAGGATACCTATAATGAGGGAAATGATAATGTCAGATAACAAGGAGGAAAGGAGTAAGCTCCTGGATAAACTCCTGCCCCTCCAGTACAATGACTTCGTTGAGTTCTTCAGAACGATGGACGGGTATCCTGTAATAATAAGGCTTTTGGATCCGCCTCTTCATGAATTTCTACCGAAGAAAGAGGATCTTATGGTCGAGATCGTTGAGCTTAGATCGAAGATAAAGCTGGCAGAAGGAAAGAAAAAGGAAAATCTTAAGAAAAAACTAAAGGAAAAAGAAATAGTTCTTAGGAAGGTTAACGCCCTTAGCGAGTTCAACCCAATGATCGGTTTCAGGGGAATAAGGGTAGGGATCCTTTATCCTGAAATATACCAGATGCAGGTCAGGGCGATAATAAGGGCCGCGCTAAAGGTCGCAGATGAGGGTAAAAAGGTAATTCCTGAGATAATGATACCCCTTACCGTGGATCTGGCGGAAATGCAATATATCTACGAAAAACTGAAGGTCGTCATAGATCAGGAGCTCGGCGGTAGGAAATTGGAATACAAGTTTGGAACCATGATAGAGACCCCAAGGGGTGCGCTCCTCGGAGGTGAGATAGCTCAGATTGCAGAATTCTTCAGCTTTGGAACGAATGACCTCACGCAGCTCACGTATGGTTTCTCAAGGGATGATTCTGAAGCTACATTCCTTCCAAATTATATACAATTAGGCATAATGAAGAGGGATCCTTTCGAGACCGTAGATCAGAAGGGCGTTGGAGAATTGATGTCACTGTGCATTGAGAGGGCTAGGAAGACAAGGCCTGACATAGAGATAGGGATATGCGGTGAGCATGGGGGAGATCCGGATTCAGTGAAGT
>JAVYOD010000071.1:0-5633 GCA_038734825.1 Thermoplasmatales archaeon | reverse complement strand
CGCCTGATTCGAAGAATTTCGTCGAGGCTGGATTAAAAGTTCTCCCAAAGGTAGACGAGGCAGCATTCATCTATGTGATCCCACTAGGGATGAAGGAACTAGAGGATTTCGTAGATGAAGAAAGTTTGAGTAACGCGAAACAGAAGGCAGAAAAAAAGATGAACGAATTCATTAAAAGTCTAAATATAAAAGCTGATAAAATCACTCATGCTATTTCTGATGGGGATCCAGCAAGAGTTATTATCGACATAGCTAACAGCGGGAAATTTGATGCCGTGCTCGTAGGACACAGAGGGTATGGATATGTGGAAGATTTCTTCATAGGTAGTGTGACGCTTAAACTAATATCAAACGTTAATATACCCGTGATCGTGGTCAGGAAAGGAAGGAAGAAAGGGCCATCGCTAGAGGAGAGTACGTAATTTATTTCATATTTATTTAAAATTTAATCCTTAAACATAAATATTTTTTGAACCTGTGACCCCTTTGGATGCCTCTAAATTTGATAACTCTATGATAAATACAAATAATATGCTCTCTTCCCAAAAAGTCTAAACCATAATACAAACCTTCTAAAAACATGTTAAAATACTGACCCGATAAGGAAGGAGCTACGCATTAAGAGATTTTATAGAACTACCCAACCTGCGGATTAAAAATCGTGGGGACCATTGGTTTATTGTTTAAACGTCGTTTCGGATGAGGCGAATAAATTTACCTAATATGAGAGCACTTCCAATTTGCAAGTACAGGTCCCGGAATATCGAGCTGCCTGGTTCCGTTTATTTAAAAAGATTAAAAAGTACTATGGATGATCTCGCCACTTTCAATGGACCATATTTTTCAATATCTCGAGCCCATTTACGAATGCTCTATTACCCACCAGAAATCTTACAGTTGCCAAGATATCCTCCGCTTCCTCCCTGTTTCCCCCATTTTTTATGAATTGGCTTAGATATACTTTCTCGCATTCCCTGTCGCGTATTGACGCACTCACGGCGAATGCTACCGCATATACTTCTTTTGTTGAGAGCTTGACCGGCTTAAGCATTGCCTTTTTCTCCCTAATATGTTCCTTCATGAGACCAACTGAAAATTCTGATAGCTTGGGTATCCTTTCCGGCATGATTTCAGAATCCTTAAGAAGATTCTGGAGAGTCTCATTAATTTCCTTTTTGTCCTTATCTGTTTTTACAGATGGACCAAATGCATTTATTAGCAGGTCTAGCGAATCCAGGGTTGACGACATCAGAGCCATCTTAGTTGCCCTCATTGCATCAACAATTTCTAGCGGGTCCACACTCAGCCTTTTTGCAAGCTTAAAGTGAATCATGGCTGACTCCATTGGTCCGTTAGCCAAGGCTACCGACATTGCGATCAAAACTCTCGTTTTAATAGGTAGATTGCCTCTTCCTAAATACAAAAACTGATTTTGATTGAACTGTTCTTCCGCCGCATTCTCGTCCAGCTTGAAGAGGTAATCTATTACCTTTGGCATTTCCCCAAGGGATTGTTCTGCAAATTTCTTGATCGTCTCGTAGTTTTCGCTCATATTCGTGTATTTTCATAATGTTGAAATTACTTGCACACAATTTTTTGGTATTTTGTGTGACAGAATTCAAAAAATTGTGATTTTCGCTTAAATGCTATTCAGATTGACAGTTGATCTAAACCGGAAAGCATAGCGGACCGGAGAAAATAATAATACGCGTGTTCTGGATTCAGGTATTACAGTCTTTTTAAACCTGAAACAAAGCGATTTACTCGCACATACGATTTTTTGACATATGGATGAACAAGTGGCTATAGCACACTGACTTTATTGGGATTTCTGATATTTAATGAGGTTCTGTCAAAGGCATAACCATCCGATTAGCGATAAAGAACATTGCTACAGGCCAGAATATAATAAGGTAATAATTTTTGGATTAGCTATGTATCGTCCTTTTCCGTCGTCATAGTTCCCTTTCCAAATGAAGTCATAGCTTTGGAATAATACGGTATTATCCTTTTGAAAACAAAGCCATGCTCCTTTACGAGATCTCGAAGTAGATAAGTTGGTCTCAAGTAAAATTCTGCATACGCCCTTCCTAGCCAAGCGAGTATTCCTTTATCTGTGAAATTTGTTAGGGCCATCACGGGACTAAGCGTGGTGTATTTTCTCCAGTCCATTGTTTTAATGATCCCCCGGCTTTTAGCCAAATCCCAAAGTCTTGTTCCAGGATAGGGCGTCGCAATTGTGAATTGGGCTAGTCTCACCTTCACCTTTTTTGAGAATTTTATTGTATTCTTGACGTCCTCTTTGGTATCGTCAGGGAAACCGATAATAAATGAACCCAGCGTATTGAGATCTGCATTATTGGCTTTCTTGACCGAATCAATCGCCTGTTGCAATTTTATACCTTTTCCTATAAGGTCCAATGTCTTCTGGTTTCCTGACTCGATCCCAAAGTAAATCGTGTGAGCCCCCGCCCTTCTCATAGCATTTGCAATTTCGTCGTTAAAAAGGTTTACCCTGGCAGATGCAGACCAGCCAATGTCAAGCTTTTCATCCCTAATCCTGTTTGAAATTTCAACAGCTCTTTTCATGTTCAGGGTAAAAGTATCGTCCAGGAACTCAATCTCGTGGAGGTTGTAATCATATACTAACCTCCTGATCTCTGTCATGACCCTCTCCGTGCTGTGACCTCTCCATATCTTCCCGAATTGAAGAGAGGACGAACAGAATATGCAATTGTATGGGCACCCCCTGGATGTCATCAGCGTTCCGAACTTTTTCTTTCCAGCAATATATTTATCCATTGGAAGAAGATCTATAGATGGAAGAGGTATTGAATCTATGTCCTTTATAAGTGCTTCTGGTGGGTTAACAACAATTTTTCCAGAGTCTCTGTAGGCAATCCCCCTTATTTCTTTAATTTCCTTCTTTCCCTTTAAATGTAGAAGAAGGTTTGAAAAAACAGTTTCCCCCTCTCCCGCGATAACGTAATCTATATCTTTGGATTCGTTCAGTGTCATCTCCTGCGCAAATGTTACATGAGGGCCACCTATCGCAATTTTTATATTACTGTTGTATTCCTTTGCAAATTTAGCGATCTTATAGGCATCTGGTATCATAGAGGTGGTCGACGTTATTCCTAAAAGATCGGGATCCTTTCCTTTTATCTCTGCCTTAACTTGGTCGAAGGAATAGTCCATTGCTATCGAATCTACTATTGATACGTCATCACCCTGAAGCCTGGCTATCGATGCAAGGTACGCTAGGCCCAATGGGGGGCCAGTAACCCCTATTATTGATTTAATAACGGAGTTAGTTGGCGGAGACAGGAGCAGTATTTTCATGCTTCCCATTCCACTTATTTTCCTGATCCAGTTTTATAACAACTTCCTCGTAAGCCTTTTCGTTTAATAAACAGCCGGGATCAGATTGCATATAATCGCCGTAATAGCCGTAAGCCCTTGCCCTGCATCCACCACATGAATACTTAAATGGGCAAGTTCCACAGACACCCTGTAGATGATCTCTGTCCCTCAAATCCCTAAGGACTTTTGAGTTTTCCCAGATATTCTGTAATCCTTCCTTTAGTACATTGCCCACCCTTATGGGAAGAAAAACGCAGGGCTCCAAATCCCCGTTGTCCTCGAGAGCAGCATAAATCCTTCCTGCTCCACACCCGCCCAAGAATTCCGCAAATGCGATTCCGTTTGAGCCGGCATCCATTGGTACGAAGTGTGTTGGAGAATAAGTTTTTCCGGTACCTTCTAATATTTTATTTATTCCTATCCTTGAGTACTCCGGAGAGGTGGAGTATATTTCAGGCCCTAACTTTTCTTGCCATTTATTGTATAGGAATGTCAGCAGATCCTCCCTCTCTTTTGGGGTAAGATCTTCGCTTATTATTTCCTTCCCCCTGCCTGTTGGGACGAAGTTGAAGACGATGAAACGCTTAACTTTCAGATCTATTGCCAATTCAAGCATTTTGTCAATGTCCTTGTAATTGTATTTTGTTGCTGTTGTAGCAATCGCATTATCAAAAACACCTTTGGCCACAACATTTTTTATACCTTCTACCGTTCTCTCCCAAGCCAGCGGTTGACCCCTGAATTTGTTGTGTACTGCGGGATCTGCAGAATCCAAACTAATTTCAATATACTTAATTCCCACTTCTGCAAGCCTATCGACTACACTCTTGGTGAGAAGTGTTCCATTAGTCGCTATTGTTGTATAGAACCCTTTTTTGGATGCATAATCTGCAATCTTCCAGAAATCCGGGCTCATCAAAGGTTCACCGCCAGAAAAGGCAATCATCGTCACACCAGCTTCATCGAACATATCTATAACCTTAAGTTTCTGTTCCAATGTAAGCTCATCCGGGTTTTTGGATCCTGCACTGGCGTAGCAGTGCAAACAGTTCAAGTTACACTGCTTTGTGGTATTCCAAACCACCATCAAGGGTGCATCGAATATCTGTGGCTTCGTTATTCCGTACTTAGCAACGCTTCTTAGAGTCAGCGCAACGCCTTTTCTCACGAACTTTTCCTTTAAAGCACTTTTTAAGAGGCTCATATCGCTTATATTGAATGTTTTCATTCCCCTTTTAAGGGCAGCTTCAATTATTTTCGCCTCTGAAGATTCCTTTAAGCTTAATGGTTCTTCCACCCCGGCAAATACGCCGAGTACATGTTCAAACTTTTTCTGGTTTGTCATCCTGAGCATGATCCACCTTGCAAATTTGCTGTCAACTATTCTCTGGAACTGCGCCACAAGCTGGGCGGAATCTGGCAATTTTTCAGAGCCGTAAAAATTTACCCCGAAGTTTGCATTCTCAGGTGGTTCAGACATCTAAACAGTCACCCCCGATGCTGTCTCACTGACCATTACCTCTCCAATTTCGAGGGGGCTTTTAAATGTTATTACCGGTATGTTCACTGAACTTATGACTTCCGTTACGTCAAATACTGAGTTTGAAAAATGACAGAATTCTCCAATTTCAAGGAGAAGAAGATCGTAACTATTCTCCTTAGCTAATTTCTGTATTGCCTTCTTAGGATCCCCTTCTTCAATCTTATATGAATAAGAAATGTTTGAAGACTTCGGGAACTTTCTCATGAAAGAATAAAGTTTTTTCTCCGCAACAGCACGATCATAATGGACGTCGTTAGCATCTACACAATCGCATAATTCGCTGGGTGTAATAGGAACTATGTGGAAAAAATCCACATTTACATTCCCCCTTAATAATTTCAGGAAAGATAATATTTCGGCGATGGTAGTGTCCCTGCATTTAGTAGGAACCAAAACTTTAATGCTTTTAATCCGGTCATTTACAATTCCGGATTTGGCCTTGCTACTTTTCTTTTCTGAGGTTTTAACAGCCATATTAATATCATATTCCAAGAATAGTTAAAGATTATCGACAAATATTGTACTTTCTTCCAAAAAATAAGCAATAATTTGCTATCCAAATGTTCAGAACACTGACCATTAAAAAAGCTAGAATGAACATCAAGGAATTACATTGAATAATACAATTAACTAAGCGTTTATGCTATTCCAAAACATTTTTATTCAGAAGGATTGTTTATTAAAGTGAAGGATTTCAAGCTAGACAAACTCGATAACCAAATAATTG
>JAVYOD010000070.1:0-5640 GCA_038734825.1 Thermoplasmatales archaeon | reverse complement strand
ACTTATGCCGCGCGTGGCGTCTATTTCATATTTGAATGAGCTTACCTTATTTTGGAACACAAGAAATCGTAGACCTTTGGAAGTAGATAATGAAATTACATTATATCCAACCAGCATAAACAGCGCCAATGGCGAAAGAAGGTACGTGCTTACTGACTCATATAGCATTGGTTTATGGCTTAAAGAGATAGCCTCCTAGCAGGCATAGCTGCATTATCTATCTGCCTTGGAGGAAAATGGATATCTACTACGAACATCATTTTTATGTTCACTTATTCTATTAAATAGATAGGCTTGTAGGTTCGTATTGTTTTCGTGTTCCAACTTTGCTACTGGTATCGCACCAGTGAAGGAAAACGTGCAGGATATATTGTTACTATGAAATTACAATGAGCATCGATGTCAAATTTAGCGACTTCATTGTGAAATTAAAACTGAAAGAGACCATATATTCTCCAGTTTGGCTTGGTTATGTATGGAATAGCAACACAACCCCATGAAATCAGTTACGATATGTATCAGAGCCCGTCTGAAGGAACCACCATAGATGCAGGGAATAATTGCACCTTTGAAGAAGTTTTTGCTTTTAAAGGACAGAAACTGATTAAGGATCTGATGAAGAAAATTAGAGGACTGAGCTGGAACCTTGGAAAGACAATATTCCAGATACTCATTCACATTCTATAAACACGGAAATTTTCATGAAGATCCGAGAAAGAAAATGTTCTGCTAACTGATAAGAAGGAATAATGGTCTGTTGATAAGGTTCTTGGATCCTGAGGAGGGAGTTTGTTTACGTCTGGCAACCCCAGTTTGCTTTATCAATGTTGCAAGAAGCAGACACCTGAATTTACCTTAAATGTTACCAACTTTAAGTGGTCCACAATGTTCATTTTTTGAAAAAGTAAATCTTACAAAAACCATAAAGAGTAGGACAAATAGGGTGTTGCGCTTTAATAGGATGCGGGGGGAGGGATTTGAACCCCCGAACTCCTACGAGACTAGACCCTGAATCTAGTGCCTTTGACCAGGCTCGACAACCCCCGCAATTTTAGATATATCAAAGCAGGTAAATGATTCAATGAGTTAACTTTTACTTCCTTTTACTTCTATCTTTCTAATTGACCATAAAAATTTCTCTGATACAAGAGAATCTTCACGGATTATATTAGTAAGTTGATAAAAAATAATCTATGCTTTCCACATCAGCTTAACACACTGGCCTTACCGATTAAGGAATTAACCTTTTCTTATGAGTACAACGATCCCCACGATTAAACCAATTAGGTACAACGCTAGCAAAACATCATACAACCCTGGAATGTACGTAAGAGAACCCGGATACTTCGATAAACCAAACAGGTAAGTGGCAAACTCAGATGGATACTTGAATCCTACTGTTTTATACGTTGCGACGTCCGCTATGAGGAAAAGTGCCAGTAGACCAGATCCAACTGTTCCCGCAATACCTAATTTCCTGCTACTTGTAAAAAGAAGAATTGCACCTGCGATAAGAGATATTATTCCGACGGCCAGGAGGCCGTACCAGTGATAGAAATATGGTTTTACCGATCCGAAGTCCGTCTGAAGATTTTTGTCAGTGAATAGAATTGCAAGTACAACTGCAAAGGATAAAATGTAGAGTAAGCCCAGTGATACGAATTTCATCTTCTCGCTCACTGCTGGAGACATCTGTTACAATCTTAATCTCCATATAAATATCTTTCTTCTCTTAAAGAATTTAGGTGACATATATTACTATAATGACAAAATAAAAGATAAGATTCACGTGAGATCTATAATGTCTCCTTCATCCCCATAATTTTCACCGCACCCGCTGCAGTAAACTTTCCTCCCATCTCTAAGCAAATGGGAAGAGCATTTCTTGCATTTCATCACAGTAAATGGATCCGATTTCCCTATATCATACCGATAGCCCTTAGATCTAGCGATAAAGAAAACATCGGGAAACAGGAATGTGGGCATATTCGTAACTATTGGTGAAAGTTCGGCATCAGTGATCCTCTCCAGATCAGCTAACCGAGATTTATTTTCAACGAACCTGTTGTGTAATATTCCGCACCCCAAAATCTCATATTCAAAATTTTCACTTCTCTGTAATTTAAGCACATCCCTGTAATCGATGAAATAGATGCATTTGTTTTCTGAACCGTTACATACTTTCTGTTGTCCGGCATGGAATGGATTAATTGCGACTCTCCGAGATATCGGAGATTTAATTAGATTGAAGAAATGTATGGGAGATTTCAAATTGTTGACGTTGAAAATTAGTGTACCGCCACCGTTAATTTTCTCGTAAATATTCTTGATGAAGCTCAGGTCCGAGTAGTGATGCATAACCCTTATGCTTATGGCTCCGTCTACGGAGCTTGGCTCGAGTGGAGGGTTCCTTATATCACACTTAACAAATATCACGTTCTTCCCCCTTAGCAACAAACGTGCCCTGTGAAGATTCCTTACTGAATAATCCATGAGAATAACATTTTTGAAACGCTCAGTCAAGACATTTGTGAGTCTTCCATAACCTCCTCCCAGATCTACACCCAGGCTCCCGCTCCCAATTTTTCTGGATATAATTTTCCTTTCTAGGAGATCTTCGTGTTTTTCATTTATTGTAAAATCCTGAGAGTCATAATCGGGGATCTGGTCAAGCACGTTCAACCATTAATTGTTATCCTTAAATTTTGTGCTTCATTCATCATTTTCTTCATCAAAATTAAAAATGTTTGACCAAGTGACCCTGCTCGTCCTTGTTCTTTACCGCTTCCATGTACTTAAAATCGGATGCCCTGTTCCTGGATCATTGCATCCCTATCCTTTGGCCGAATTTTGTTTGTTGAGCCAATGTACTGAATTTCTAGATGTTCTGTATCTTTCGTATTTCTCCTATTAGAGACATTTTTCAAGTATCTTGCGCCTTAGAGCCGATGTAAACATTTATTAATTAATTTCATTTGAATTAAATGTGGAAAGGAACTACTACGACCAGATCGACAGCATCTTTTCAAAAGCAGCACCAGTTTATGATCAAAAAATACAGGCGAACTTCATAAATATTGCTATCAGAAACAAAGAAATAGAAGCAGTACTGCGGAGATACCGTGCTGGATGGCGACTCCTAGAAATTGGATGTGGGACAGGGGAGGAAGCTTCCAAAATAATAAAAAAGACTGGCTGCTCCATCTTGTGCATAGATGTCTCATCTGGTATGCTAAGGTACGCGGGTAATAAGATGAACGAGCTTGGCATCGGTGGAAAATTCTTTACCGCACGGATGCCTGCTTCTCTCATAGGCGGTATCAGAGGAAAGTTTGGCATAGTTTATTCATTCAACGGCGCTCTTAACAACGAACCGAATATAAGATCATTTTTTAGAGATCTTGACAATGTGATCGAGGACGGAGGTTATTTTATTGCAAGCGTAAGGAACAGGTATTCCCTAGCAGAAGTCGTGCTGGCAATACTTTCAGGAAAAGGACGCAGGCTATTAGAAAGGATCGGAGGGGACGTAGATGTTGAGGTCGTCGGCAACAGGGTATCATCGCACTACTTCACGGATTCCGAGTTCCTTCGATTTCTTCCAGACACATTCTATCTGGAAGAGCGCGTGGGTCTTGGTATATTCGTTTTGCCCTCACTTTTTGAGAAATTCTCAAATACCGGGTGGGATAATTTTATTAAAAAACTTGAGTCCACTTTTTCTAGGGTACCTCCGTTGAATTACCTAGGGGATGAGACTCTATTTGTATTCAGGAAGAGAGTTCTCGATTGAATTAGAGATCGGCGGCCCCTTCATGCGGGTTATAGAGACGAATTTCGTTAAGGATGGGGAGTCAATAGTAATAATTCCTACTGGCAACTGGTTACACGAGCTTGCCATCTACCCATATGTGAGGTTAGGCAAAACCGTTATGAAAGCGACGGTAAGTACAGATACGAGATATATAGAAATGTTCAAAGAGAAGTATGGTCTTGAGCACTTTTCAAGGTACTTTTCTAAAGCCCGGGAATCTATTGTTCTGACTCCATGCGGATCTGAGCCTGGATATAACTATGATCATCTTGGCAAAATTTTTGATATTGCTAATGAAAACTACATTTCTGCAGTTAAAGAAAACTGGGTCCAGCTATATATGAGGAGAGAGACGCTCAGGCTGCTCAAAAGGTACGCAAATAAAGGGGATAGAATTCTGGATCTAGGGTGTGGACCTATGTCCGAGGTTCTAAGCCTCGGAGATGATTTTCTTATAACTGAAGTAGATGTCTCTGAGAGAGCACTGAGCGAGGCGAGAAAAACAGGTAGAAGTAACGTGAATTACATTCTTTTCAGGGGACCTGAGAGCATATCCGGTATTTACGATATAGTATTCTCTTCCTACGGTTTCCTAAATACGGAAGGGAAGGAGAACGTTATCTCTATCCTGGAAAAAAACCTGAGACCAGGTGGTATATTCATAGGATCATTCCTTAATAAGTTCGGTGCTATGGATATCCTCCTCAACTTCGTTCTTGGAAGATTTGACTACTGCAGGCAGAGGATTTCAGGCTTCCTTCCTGTTAATTTCAGTAGGTATAATTCGCTCTCATATCCTAGAAGCCCTAGTTACCTGTTGGATTCTCCCCTACTTACCAAGGAAGAAAGAAGGGGAATATGCCTGATATCTCCGCCTTACAACTTCACCAGGCTCGTCAAAATACTTGGTAAGTTGAGGATAATTGAAAATCTTGACAGAGTTCTCTCAGGATTGCCTTTGGTGTGGGCCATTTCTGACTACATTCTTTTTGCCTACAGGAAATCTATTTAATCACGGTAAAATTTATAATTCCATTACGGGTATTCATACCTAGAGGATATGCAGCGTAATATGGTACTTAAATACGTTATCTTATTGAATAACTTTTACGGTGGAACTGATAGCAGATGTCTGTAAAAGATCACAGGGCAGCTTATATTTTTATAGTTATATCCATATTCTTACTCGCATTCTCATTTGCTCTGTCTTCAAACGGGGAGATGAGTTTAACAAGCACCCAGCAACTTCCTAGTGGAAACATAACTATTACTCCTGACAACCTTTATGTAACACATTTTCTCTGGTACGAGCCGTCTGTCCTTGTGAAAGTTCACCTAAATTATAAAGGTAACGCGAGCGTTTCAATAGAGGAACTGCCAGATCACAATCTCGTTTACCGTGGCTCTTTTCAGAACACAACGTTTTTCTACTTTTACTTTCAGACCCGTTACATATCTGGAAATCAAGAGAACTATATTCTCAATATATCAGGTCAAACTTCGCATTTCTCGGTATCAGTTTCAAATTCTCCTCTTCCGGTGATTGGCGAAGCTGCTCTAGCCACTTCAATTGTTCTCTTTGCTCTTGGGGTTTTCCTTTCTCCATTCAGATCCAGGCTTTGGAACGTAGTTATACCCATAGGTTATCTCCCAATCCTTGCATTTACGGGCCAGAGATATGATATGTTCTTCATGATAGCTGGTGGGTTTCATCTTTTAGACGGGGTTAACCCTTTTCTTCCCTCTCAAATGGTTCCTGGAGCACTGAAATGGTCTTATCCCCCGTACTATCTTTTATGGTCGTACGTTTCTGATCTCATCTCCTC
>JAVYOD010000069.1:0-5658 GCA_038734825.1 Thermoplasmatales archaeon | reverse complement strand
AACACATCCATTTTCTTTGTTAAGTGCAATTCAATTTCCAATTTGAGAAAGATGCTTGAATAGTTGGCTATTAGAAGGTTATAATCGATTTTATTTGTTTTATTAATTATTTATCCTTCCCTAAAGCTTAGAATAGTTTGAAACGCATTTGAATTAATTCTTCCAAGATAAGGAGGGTTGCGTTGAATAACTGTCGTGAATACAATGTTCGGCGTGATATTTTCATAAATGAATATTTATTGTCACATGCAATTATTCAGAATTTTTAAGAGTTAAAACTATTCTAAACGAAATATTTTATTTTCACCGTAACACCACGAATGAACATTGTATTCTTCTGATAAGACCGCGAGACCTGCATAATACATTTTTATAATTGAACTATTCTATTCTATGAATATTCGCAAAGATGAAGGGTTCATCGAGGTGAACGGCCTAAAGATATTTTATAAGCGGTTCGTCCCGCAAAAATCAGTTACAAAAGTACTTTGCCTGCATGGTGGCCCTGGTATGTCTCATGATTACCTCCTCCCATTGGCAGATCTAGCACAATTTGGGATAGAGGTAATATTCTACGACCAGTTCGGATGCGGGAGATCCGAAGAGCCAAAAGAAAGATGGAAATTTAGCATAGATTATGGAGTAGAAGAGGTAGAGGGTGTTCGAAAAAAGCTCGTAGATGATCAAAATATTTTTCTTATGGGTTCCTCCTACGGAGGCGCACTAGCACTTGCTTATTCTTTAAAATTCCAGAACAATCTTAGTGGCCTAATAGTTAGTGGTGGGCTGGCAAGCGTGCCATTAACAGTAAGGGAGATGGAAAGATTAATTGATAATCTCCCGCCGTGGGCTTCAGAAGCGATAAGGAAATTCGGAAGCACTCAGGATTATTCAAATCCTGAATATAAAAAGGCGGTTGAGGAATTCTACAGGAGGCACCTTATTAGAGTTGACCCGCTGCCTGAGGAAGTAAGGATATCGCTGGACTATTCAGAAAAGAGGAATGTCTACAGGATAATGAATGGACCAAACGAGTTTACAATAACTGGAACTATAAAAGACTGGGATATAACAGATAAGATTCACAACATAAAGATACCAACGTTGATAACTGTGGGTGAATATGACGAGGTGACGCCTAAGGTTGCTGAAGAAATACATAAAAGGATAGAGGGATCAAAGTTGGTCGTTTTCCCAGGATGCTCACACCTTACTATGTGGGAAAACAGGAAAGATTATATTGCAACTCTATCCGATTTTATTCTATCTAAGGTATAGGCTTCCTGTTCAGAAATAAGGCGTTTTGAATTTAACTCCCTTCTTTATCAGTTCCACGGATGAATCGTACCCGGCGTCTGCGTGCCTTATGACACCTATACCAGGGTCTGCGTTCAGAACTCTCTTTATCCTCCTTTCAGCATCAGCAGTTCCATCTGCAACTACAACCATTCCTGCGTGGATGCTGTTTCCTATACCAACACCGCCGCCATGGTGCACGCTCACCCACGTTGCACCAGAAATTGCGTTGAGCAATGCATTGAGTATTGGCCAATCCGCAATGGCATCACTGCCATCTTTCATCGCTTCAGTTTCTCTGTACGGTGACGCAACGGACCCTGTATCGTGGTGATCCCTGCCAATCGCCACGGGTGCAGAAACTTCTCCCTCTCTTACCATTTTGTTTATCATCACTCCGATCTGCTCCCTCTGACCGTACTTCGCATAGCATATCCTCGCCGGTAGGCCCTGGAAATGAACCATCTCGTTCGCAAGCTTTATCCATTTCACTAGGTGTGCATCATCACTCAACTCATCCATAATTTTCCTGTCTATCGCGTAAATATCCTCAGGATCACCAGAAAGGGCGACCCACCTGAAAGGTCCGGAACCTATTGCAAATAGATCCCTGAGGTAGGCCGGAACGTATCCAGGAATTTCGAACGCGCGATCGAATCCACCTTCTTTCGCCCTTGTCCTCAGATTGTTACCGTAGTCAAACACCTTAGCTCCGTGGTCCTTGAACCATACTATAGCATTTACTTCTTTAACTATTGATTTGTAAACTAGGCTTTTATATCCATTCGGATCGCGATCTCTGTACTTGAATGCTTCCTCGACAGTGAAACCTTCAGGTATATAACCAAGATTAATGTCGTGAGCTGCAGTCTGATCTGTGACCACATCCGGAATTATCCCCCGCTTCATCAGCTCGTCGTAAACTGTTGCAGCGTTACCGAGCAATCCGATAGATGTTGCCTTACCCTCCGCCAAGAACTGATCCTTCATAGATAGGGCTTCTTCCAATGAATTCGTCCAGGTATCTAGGTAACGGTCCCTGATCCTCCTTTCTATCTTTGCCTTATCAACTTCAACTACAACAGCAACCCCCTCGTTCATTTTTATAGCAAGTGGTTGAGCACCACCCATCTCACCCAGACCTGAGGAAAGTACCCACTTACCCTTCAGAGAATCCGACCGGAACTCCTTCCTTGCCAGCGCGGATAAAGTTTCATAAGTGCCTTGAAGTACTCCCTGGGTTCCGATATATATCCAGGAGCCAGCTGTCATCTGTCCAAACATGGTTAAGCCCTTCGCCTCTAGATCCCAAAATATATCATCAGTTGCCCACCTGGGAACGATCTGAGCGTTCACAATCAAAACTCTAGGAGACTCCTTCGTAGTCTTGAAAATCCCAACAGGCTTACCCGATTGAATCAGAAGAGTTTCATCATTTTCCAGTTCTTTAAGGGCATTAACAATCCTATTGAAGGCATCCCAATTTCTGGCTGCCTTACCCTTGCCACCATAAACGATTAAATTGGCTGGATCCTTTGCTACATCAGGATCAAGATTATTCATAAGCAATCTTAGCGCAGCCTCCTGCCCCCATCCCTTTGTGTTAAGGTTTTTACCCCTGGGAGCTCTCACAATAACTTCTTCCGCCATACTACTTCATAAAAAATATGAATAATTAGTTTGCCAAAGTTCCTGTCTAATAAATAGATAAGGCCTGTAGTTAGGGGTGCTAGAAAAGTGTTTTATTTAATCGTTCCTAGTAAGATTAGGGTAGCCTAATTAAGTCTCCAAAGAGGATAAAAATGGAAGAAAATACATTTGCAGCTGCAATGCTTCTTTCTCTAGTCATGGGTTTTTCAATTTTCCTTTCATTCCCATTAACAAGAAAGGGACAGCTGAAGCTCTCATACTCAGTCTTTCTAGTATCTGGCGCTTCTGGTATTCTAATATTTTTAATTGCAGATATATTCTCTGACGTATCTTCCATACTATACAAGCCTGGACAGTATGTTTCAAACATCCCTTTTTCTCTGGTTTTCGCTGTATCAGTACTGCTAATATTCACGGTCCTCTTTTTCCTTGAGAATTCCTGGCGTAAACCGGTCGAGAACCTGGATAGGACCCCTGAAAGAATTGCAACGATAATCGCCGTGGGAATGGGCCTACAGAATCTTACAGAAGGACTTGTTTTTGGATCTACGTACGCTGCTGGACTATCCGGTTTGCTTTTAGTCATCCTTGTCGGTTTCATACTCCAGAATTTTACAGAAGGATTTCCCATCGCCTCGCCATTCCTCGGCCGGGCTAATGGCAGATCTGGATTCATCGGGATCTTATATTTGATCGGCGGATTCCCTACTGTTTTAGGGACCTTGATAGGTTTGCTTTATTTTTCAGATCTTTTTGTGATTATATTTGATGGTCTGGCTATAGGTGCCATAGTTTATGTTTTAATTCCAATGGTAAGGTCTCTTCTCAGGCAGGCAGAGATTGGTCATTTATTAAGATATGTTTACATCGGAATTCTTATAGGCTTCGTCGTTGGCTTCTTGGTAAATGCAATTTAGGAAGGTTGCTTCACCCTTTAATAAATACCATTGAACCTCGACAGAACTGTCAAGGTGATACCTGCGTGAACCAAGTTAAAACTTTAACCGAAGTGATTTAAGGGCGCTATTGACCTGTTAGTTGTCCCGCTAATTTTACGTCTTCCTCCCTAAGTATAGCATCAATAAGAGCCCTATACTTCGGATTTATTCTATAATAACTATACTTCCACGCCTCTCTTTTCTGAAGAATTCCTAAATCGTACATTTTTCTAAGGTGTGTGGTGATAGTTGGTTGAGGAAGGCCCAAGGCTGGCTGTAACTCACACGTACATACTTCATCGTATACCGTCATTACTGCAAGTATGGCAACCCTCGTCTTGTTACCAAGGGCGCCAATTATTCGAGAGATGTTGTCATAATTTTCAATGTCGATCTTTCCTATTTTCCTAACACTACAATATTCAGGATCGCCCATTATTTTGTCACCACTAGGTTGTTAATGTTTTTCTCCATATTAATACTCCTTTGTCTCCTCAATTGCATAAATACAAGAAGCAGCATTAGGGGTATTTCTAGTAAAGGTCCGATTGCTGTCGTAATACCTACGTAAGGATAAATTGAGAAGGCACTGAGCGCTATAGCTATGCTAACCTCGAAATCTCTAGCTGAAACAGTAAATCCAACAGTCGTTGCGTCCTCATAGTTGCGCCCAAGTTTTCTGGAGATGAAGTAGCCAACGTGAAATAACGTAAAGTAGAACGTGAGCATAACTATACCTACCATCCAGACAAGGGAAGGGGTATCTATTACGCCGTAACCTTCTCCCCAAAATATGACTAAAATTGTGATTAAGAGAGAAATCGTCTGAACGTAGCTTAAATACTTGAGAACTTTATTGAAAATGGCTTTCTTCTGAAGTGAAATCCTTGTTATTATCCCGGCGACCATGGGTAGAAACAGGTACAACAACACGCTCTCCAATATTATAGCAGGGCTTACTGTTACGGATGTTCTGGCAAGGAGATAGACTAGGAGAGGAGTTGTGACAATCTGTATTACTGAATTCCACGCAACAAACGAGATCCCCAATGGTAAATTACCTCTAGCAAGGTCAGTCCAGACCATGACCATAGCTATGCATGGGGCAACACCTAGAAGGATAATGCCAACAAGCATTTGTGTGGCAACCTTGTAAGTTAAAATCCCAGTATGTATATAAATTCCATAAACTAACAAATAAGCGATCCCTGCGACGAGAAATGGCGCTATTGCATAATTCAAGAACACCATTAAACCCACGTTCTTCAGATCCTTGAAACTCTCCTTCATTTGGCTGAGTTTCACTCTTGCCATAGCGGGATATATCATAAAGAATAGCCCAACGGGAATACCATATGTTGCTATGGATGAACTCTCAGACTTGAAATTCAAGCCAAGCAAAAGACCAATGAAAATAGAGACAACTACGAACACGGGAAAAAGAATCGTTCTTATGCCAATCCTCTTTGCAATGCTCCTTTCCATAATCTTGCCTCCGGGTTAATTGAAATCCTTTATTTCAGGAAACACACCTGGTGTAATATGAAAAATTAATCTCTGAAAACTTTTATGTTTAGGTGAAGTTCGAAGGCCGAAAATAAGATTGTAAAAAAGGTGAGGGATGATCTCGTAAGCCAGGAAATTGAACTTGGGGCAAGCTGGTCTTTCCAGTTGCTGCTCTGCGAATTTCATGTTTTGGATATCATAATATCATATTAATTTATTATGATATGATACCACAAACAAACTATAACAAAGGCAAATAAAAACTGAT
>JAVYOD010000068.1:0-5684 GCA_038734825.1 Thermoplasmatales archaeon | reverse complement strand
GAAGAAGCACATAATGGATGTTACTGTTCACGAGGATGAAGTTGAGGAATCGCAACTTGCAGAACTAGCCAGAGACAGAACGATCAAGCACTCTAGAAATTTAGTGCTCCTTGTAACCGGGGGAGGGTCATCGCTTCGAAGCTCGGCAGGAAAGGGGTTGAGGCAAGGATATAATAATGCGGGGCCAATTGGAGGGGATGATTAAGATGGCAAAAATAGGACTTGTGGTTTCTGAATTTAACTATGACATAACGAGCTTGATGCATAAAAAGGCTGAAGAGCATGCAGATCTTCTAGGATTGGAATATCAATCAATAAGAGTTCCTGGAGTGTTCGACGTTCCTCTAGCAGTCAAAATTCTTTTGAAGAAGAAGGATATAGACGGAGTTGCTGTTATAGGAGCTGTTATAAAGGGAGATACGAAGCATGACGAGCTTGTTATTAACCAAGCTGTGAGAAAGCTCGTTGATCTGTCTACAGATTTAGAGAAACCCGTTACGCTAGGTATAATCGGGCCAGGGGCAGATCATGAACAGGCCGTTGCAAGGATAGAAGAATACTCCACGAGGGCAGTAGAATCCCTTGCCAAGCTTTTCAAGACACTCGGTAAGAACTAAACGAGAACATTTTTTTATCATGCTGGGATAAACCAAGGATGCAGTACGACTTCAAGGAAAGCGAGAGAAGATGGATCGATTACTGGGCCAATGAAAAGATATTCAGATTCGATTTTCAGTCGTCTAAGCCAGTTTTCAGCATAGATACACCCCCGAGGTACGCATCGGGAAGAATGCACATAGGGCATGCTTTCCACTACAGTCATATAGACATGATTGCGAAGTTTCACAGGCTCAAAGGTGAAGAGGTCTTCTTTCCACTTTGCTTCGATGTTAACGGAATGCCAATAGAGGTGAATGTTGAGAAGAAATACAACATTAGAATGAAAGATTATGACAGGCAGGAGTTTGTAAAATTATGCGAGGATTTTGCAGACAAGAATATAAGCGAAATGATAGATCAGTTCAGGGCGCTTGGGATCACTGCAGATGACTCCCTCTATTACAAAACTAGCTCTGAAATGTACAGAAAATACACGCAGATCTCGTTCATAAGAATGTACAAGAAAGGATTAGTCTACAGGGGGAAACATCCCGTTAACTGGTGTCCTAGGTGCGAGACTGCCATTGCTGAATCTGAGATAGTATACGAGGAGAGGGAGGTATCGCTTCACGAGATCACGTTTACGGGTGACGGGTTCACCGTTACAATAGCTACGACGCGGCCGGAACTTCTTCCCGGATGCGTTGCGCTAGCCGTAAACCCGAAGGATGAAAGGTATAGAAGATTGATAGGCAGAGAGGTCGAAGTTCCCCTCTTTAAAAGGAATGTTAAGATATTAGGAGATGAAGAAGTTCTTATGAATTTCGGTACAGGGGCAGAAATGATATGTTCTGTGGGGGATAAAGACGACCTAAAGATGATTTATAGACATTCTCTTCCACTTTTGAAAACGATAGATGAGGGGGGAAAGTTGACCGATCTTGCCGGTAAATACAAAGGTCTTGGGATTAAAGAGGCAAGGGAAAAAATACTACGCGATCTTAAGGAAAACGGTTACCTCGGTTCTGAGAGTAAGGTAAGGCAAAATGTGGGAACATGCTGGAGATGTTCCACCCCACTGGAATTTCTTCAGAGGGAGCAGTGGTTCATAAAGACAATTTCATTTAAAGAGGACGTAAAGAGATGGGCAAGAAAGATATCTTGGTACCCTGAATTTATGAGGAAGAGGTTGGAAGACTGGACTGATTCGCTCTCCTGGGACTGGGTGGTTTCCAGGCAAAGGTATTTTGCTACGCCGATCCCAGTGTGGGAGTGCGAGAACGGTCATGTAACAGTTGCAGAAGAAAACCAGTGTTACGTAGATCCAATGATTGATCCCCCACCCGTTGACAGATGCCAAGTTTGTGGGGGCAAACTCAAGGGATCCGAAGAAGTATTTGATACGTGGATGGATTCGTCAATCTCCCCTTTATTCAATACGTTTTACGCGAGGGATGAAAATCTTTTTGAAAGGTTGTACCCCATGAGTCTGAGACCACAAGGTCAAGAAATAATCAGAACGTGGGCATATTACAGTATTTTGAGATCAAATCTACTCACAGGTACGAATCCATGGAAGAACATTATGGTAGATGGAAATATAATGGCACCAGACGGGAGACCTATGCATGCCTCGTGGGGGAACGTTGTTGATCCTCTGGAACTTATCGCGAAATACGGCGCAGATCCATTCAGGTACTTTGCGGCTTCCTGCTCATTGGGAGAGGATTCTCCTTTTAGAGAGAGGGACCTTGTTCGAGGGCAGAGACTCGTGAACAAGATATTTAATCTAGTCAGCTTCTTGGAATTTTATAGTGGAAAGCAAGTGACCGAGGGGAGACTAAGACCTGTGGATCACTGGATAAGGAGGGAACTCAATAAAGTTATTGATGAGGTAGACTCTGCGATGAGCTCTTATTCAATGGATAAAGCAATAAGGTCATTGGAGAACTTCTTGTGGCATACACTTGCCGACAAATACGTGGAGATAGTGAAGCACAGGCTTTCTGAGAAAAAGGCCTACGATAATGCATATAGCATAATACTATCTACAATAGTTATGATATCGCCAATACTTCCTTTCATATCTGAAGATTCATATCAGAGATTTTTCAGGAAGTATGAAGGTAAGAGGAGTGTATTTGACCTGCAGTTCCCATCGCCTATAGATTTCGATGACCATCTTGCAGCAATAGGTGAAAACACGGTGGATATCGTTTCTCTGGCAAGAGACCTTAAGGTTAAGGAAAGGATACCACTTTCTGATAAAATCAATAATGTCTTTGTAGTATCGCCTGAAAAGGTGGATGTTGATGAAGAGGATGTGAAGGGGGCCCTGAGGTCTAGCTCTATATCTAAGGAAATAGGTAAGGTGGAGGAGAGGGTTATTTCTGTAAAGCTTAAACCTGAGGTATATAAGATACTCAAAGAGAAAGCTCAGCAGGTGGAACAAAAAATCATGGAGGATCCAAAGGCTGCAGAAGGGGATATAAATATAGATGGTTTCACATTAAAAAGGGATCAAATTACGGTTTTAAAGGAATATTCAGTTTCAGGAAGACACGCTAATTGTTCAGGTAAATTTTGCGTTACTATAGAGAGATAACAAATAATTTATCTCACTAAATAGTGAGTAGTTAGTGACCAAGCGGGCCAGTGATGAGGAGGTAATTTTCAACATCCTCTCTATCTTGCGTGATAAAGGAGAGGTTACAGGGGAATTTAATTTCCTTGAAATGTTGCGTAGAAGAAATTCTAGTCTATCACCTAACAGGTTCAGGAAACTAATATTCAGAATACCTGAAATTCTCGTAACCGTAAGGTACGCTCGTGCTAAGTTTGGAAAACTTAAGAAGTGCCCTATCTGCGGCTCCAAGATGAAACCAGTTCGACTACTAAATCTTGAGGGAAGGAAGGTAATAGTGGGTTACAAGTGCCCGAGATGTCACTACAACTCTTCAAAAAATGGGAAACCGTATATATATGAGTTCAGATTAAAGAATCGTGATATCCGACATTGAGAAAAATTACATTGTTGCGAAGGTCGAGGGTGGAGAAGATGTGTTTGAATCAATGCTCCAGCTTCTCGATGATTATGGGATTTTTTCGGGGCTCGTTATCTTTGGTATAGGAATGATCAGAGGCCTAGAGGTCGGTTATTGGGACGGAACAGATTATAAAAGGAAGGTCATGGAAATGCCGGGAGAGGTCGTATCATTCCACGGCACTATAACCTCAAATGAACCTCGCCTCCATATCCATGTTTCTGTAGCTTTAAGTGATCATAACGTTGTAGGTGGTCATTTCTTCTCCGGAGTGGCGGATCCACTTCTTGAAGTTCATGTTTTAAGACTAGAGGAGATGGTCCTTAAGAGGGAGCGCAACGAGAAATCAGGGCTAAATGAACTAGCTTTCGATTGAAGAAATTATCGGCAGTTTGCTAGTTTCTTCTTAACGTTCTCGGTGAGAAGCAGGGTACCTATAGTTAGGACCTTTCCCTCAGAAACATCGATTGCAGTCATAGATGCAGGTTTTATGTCTATCCCAAAGCTACTTGCTTCGTCAAGTCCCAAAAAGCTTGCGGTAAGAACCCTTATTGGAAGCCCGTGTGATACAATAATATAGCACCCATCGTAATCCTTAATTGTTTCTCTCATTCTCTTTAATATTGATTCCCACGTTTCCATACCAAGGTCTTCCCTGCTCATCTTCGGAACATCGTCAACCTTGTAACCGTTATACGGTCCCAGTCCAGCTTCTCTCACCCTCTTATCTTCTTTTGCTGTAAGGCCTGTGATTTCAGCTAGTGTTTTAGCGGTCTGTTTCGTTCTGAGAACAGGGCTATATAATATTCCGTTGAACTTTAGATCCTTCAGCTGCTCCCCTGTAAACAGTGTTTGCTCAACCCCTCTCTGTGTTAACGGGTATTTATCAAGCTCCTCAGAAATTATGTTATTCACGTTTGCAAAGCTTTCCCCATGTCTGACAAGAATAACCTTCTTCATCAAAATTATCTACCTCTCAATCAGTACTGCAAAGTACAAAATCTTTCCACTTGGATTGTAGAAATCACCGGAAATGAAAAACATAGGTTTCATAGCTTATAATTAAAAAAAGGCTTAAATCTTACCTTTTGTTTGAAATGTCTGGGAGAAATGATCATACCCACCAGAAACAACCCTTTTACCCGAAATGTCAAAAACCCCATCCCCTTCGAGTACCCTACCCACCTGCGGAAATGAATCTATCTGATCTGGAGATGTAAATATCAGCTCGTAATCTCCGCCAATGCTATAGAAAAGTTCTTTTGTTTCCTGGTCAAACTGGCCATCTATGATATCATTTTCAATCTCTATTCTTACCCCGCTCAGTTTGGAAATTAGTTCAAGTGACTTGTAGAGACCGTCGGAATTGTCAATACAGGACGTTATTCTGTACCTTCTCATAACCCGGAGTGCGTCGAACCTTGGAGTGAAATCTAAAATTTCCCTATAGTTCGAGGATGAATTGTAGTAATCCACTATCGCCTTTTCGATCCTACCTACTTTTGATGATATATAAACAAAGTCACCTGGTTTTGCACCGCTCCTTCTGTATTCCTTTCCTATCTCTACTTCCCCAATAATAAGGCCAGTTAGGGAAATGGATTCTGCCTCCTTGAGATCCCCACCTTCATATCTGACATTGAACCTCTCCGTTTCCCTCTTTATGCCCTTCACTAGGGAAATAACCCAGTTTTCCTCAATATTTCTAGGAAAGGAGAATGAAGCCATCATTTCAGAAGGGGATCCATTTTTTGAGGCTATATCGCTAAGATTTATATCAACCAAGAATTTTCCAATCAGTTCGGGATCCCAATCTCTTCTGAAGTGAAATTTCTCGTTTATGCTATCCATGGCAAGTAGAATATATTTATCTCCAGAAGGGTAGAAGTGAACATCCTCGTCTTCATTATTGCGGCCCATAATTTCCCATATCTTTTCTATAAGGCCTCTTTCCCCTATTTCATTTAATTTCATCGTAAAGGTAATTTGATGTAGTTAAAGAAATTATCAATCAATGGATGAGATTGAGGTTGAAAACAG
>JAVYOD010000067.1:0-5806 GCA_038734825.1 Thermoplasmatales archaeon | reverse complement strand
GCTGTAGGTCAGCAAAATCTCGAAGTGATTTCCTGAAATTCATAGATCAAAGAATTTGAGTTTTGAAATAATGAATAAGGGATGTGGCTACTAAGCAATAATCTTCAATTCGCATTATTTTTACCTCTTGATTGCCTTCTTATTAATTCTAATATATAAGTTGATCCAGTGCTATCTCCCAATCTCGTATTCAGGATAACGTAACTTTACCTTTCTGCGTTTTAACGTAGTGGTCTTAGGTTTTAGGGCATATTATTAAGAAAATTTTTAAGTGATAGAATGTTCACAGATATCAGACATTCCTACTTATTTACTGTCCCTCCAATAAACAGTACTATCTTACTTAATTTTTCCAATTCTATTTAGACATAGCACTTCCGGATGCTTTATTTTCGTTTTCCTCGCTATAAGATCCGAGTGAAACACTAAACTACACTTACATTTGTTTACTTTATCGCCCTTAGTCAGAGCAACTGCATTGCAGCAACTATTGAAATTTATTACGCTTTGACACTACCTACGTAAATCGAGATAAAGGGAATAACGTTCTGTTTTGTAGAAAGAGATTATCATATCTCCTTTACTCCTTCGCATCATGATTTCAAGCTAATCTTTCCGACGGTAGTAAAAAGTGGATGAACAGGTAAATTTTGAGTTAGATTTTAAAGTTATCAGTCCGATTCCATTGTTGAATGCATCAGGAGCTGAGGTCATCGGTTCCACTGCAACAGATTTACCGCTTGAGTATTTACCATTGTATATCACAAAGTAATTCATGTTTTCTGTTTGAATATCAATAATATGATGAGCAGTCTCCAAACTTAAACTGGGTCCAACTAAAAAACAGTTGTCAAATTCTCTCTGATTTCCTGATGAAAGATACTCCGAATTTATCTCTGTCATTGTTCCATCTGGAAAATATGTATCTATATAATTCAACTTTTTCACTTTACTTGGTTGTCTAACCTTCCACGAGCCCCCGTGAAGAAAATATGGATGCAAACCGATAGAAAGTGGTGCATCTATATCTCCTACATTTGATATGATAAATCTGATGATAAGAGAGTGCTCTTTTAGTTCAATCATGGACTGACATTTTAGCTTTGAAGGATAGTCTTTTCTATCAATCACAGTATTGAGAACTACCTTTGTGTCTCCGGCTGAAATATCCCAATTCATGTCTTTTGTGAAACCATGGATACTATTGTTCCCATCGTTTCTGGGAAGACAATATCTCTTTCCTAACCAGAAATAAGAGGCACCCCTTACCCTATTTGCAAATGGTATCAGAGTAGCGCAACCTCCATGGGTCTGATTTCCATCCTCAGATTCCATAAGGATATCACTTCCAGAAAGCTGTAGAGAACGAACATAAGCTCCGTAAGTGTCAATGACAACCCGACTTTCATTCAGATTTATAATGTGTTCAGTCACTTTTCACGATTGTGCTCCAAATAGTTATTCCTTTCTGCTCCTGGTAAAAAATTAGTTGATCTTCCTTGACTTTGATATATTCTCTGGTGCTTGGAAGTTCACCGGAATGTCTCCTTATAATAGCAGTTTTATCACGCTTTTTGCATGCCTAGAAAGGACAGTGAAACAATAATTTATTCCGGTGGGAAGCACTGAAAGCCAAAAGAAATATTAACAAGGAATACGAGAAGAGATTGAGAATTAGTTAAGAGTTTAAATAAATTAAAAGAAATGATTAAATATAGATGATAAATAACGAAGTAGTGAAATTATGGTTGATTACGTGACGTTAGTGGTATGGGAGGCCCTTCAGGAGGATGTTGGGCTTATAAGAGCTAGAATAGATCAGGCCACACGCGAGGCGCTTGGTGTCTCCATTGGTGAGATTATTCGTCTCGAGGGTAAGAAGGTGACGGCTGCCAGAGTCTTCAGACTGAGCGAAGAAGAAGAGAATAGGGGTATAATAAGGATAGACCCGCTCGTGAGGCAAAACTCCGGTGTTAGGGTAGGCGACAAGATAAAAGTATCAAAGGCAGAAGTAAAGCCTGCTGATACTCTCGTACTCGCACCTATTATAGCAGAAAATCAGAGGATAAGGTTTGCTCCTGGGATAGAAGACTATGTTCGAAGGTCACTGCTCAGAAGACCTATAGTTGAGGGAGATATCATATCCGTCCAGGGTTTGGCACTTACCAGTAAGGGCGGTGTTTCATTCAAGGTAGCCAAAGTAGGTTCCGGCAAGGGAATTTTCATCGTAACCGAAGATACTATGATAGAGATGAGGGAGGAGGCCGTTTCAGCAGAGGAAGAGGGAGAAAAAATAACGTACGAGGACATAGGGGGCCTCGGCGAGGAATTGAAGAAAGTTCGGGAAATGATTGAGCTGCCTTTAAAGCACCCTGAATTGTTCGAAAGATTGGGTATTGATCCTCCAAAAGGCGTCATATTGTACGGCCCTCCGGGTACGGGGAAAACACTCATAGCAAAAGCAGTTGCGAATGAATCAGGTGCCAGGTTCTTTTCAATAAACGGTCCCGAGATAATTAACAAGTTTTACGGTGAAAGTGAGAAAGCTCTCAGGGAAACATTTGATAGGGCTTCGAAGGAGTCACCATCTATCATATTCATTGATGAAATAGATTCAATTGCACCCAAGAGAGAAGAAACCCAAGGTGAACTGGAGAGGAGGGTCGTAGCTCAACTCCTAACACTTATGGATGGTCTCAAAAGTCGCGGTCAAGTAATTGTCATAGCAGCGACAAACAGACTTGACGCAGTGGACCCAGCACTTCGGAGACCGGGAAGGTTCGATAGGGAAATAGAAATAGGCGTACCGGATAAGAACGGCAGAAAGGAGATACTCCAGATTCATTCAAGAGGTATGCCTTTCGATGGGACTCCTGAGCAAAGGGATAAACTGCTTGAAGATCTAGCGTCTGTGACACACGGTTTTGTTGGGGCAGATCTCGCAGCTTTAACCAGAGAGGCCGCTATGAAAGCACTGAGAAGATACCTCCCTGAGATTGATTTGGATAATCCTATCCCTACAGAAGTTTTAGAAAGGATGCACGTAACTTCCGAGGACTTTTTCAGTGCTTTGAAAGAAATCGAACCGTCCTCGCTTAGGGAAGTAATGATAGAAATACCGAATGTTAAGTGGGAGGACATAGGGGACCTTGAGGATGCTAAACGAGAGCTTATAGAAACCATTGAGCTTCCAGTTAAGAACCCGGAAGTGTTCGAAAGAATGGGGCTGAAACCGTCCAGGGGTATCCTGTTCTTCGGTCCCCCAGGTACCGGAAAAACTTTACTTGCCAAAGCTGTAGCTACTGAAAGTCAGTCAAACTTCATTTCCATTAAGGGACCAGAGGTAATGAGTAAGTGGGTTGGAGAATCAGAAAAGGCAGTAAGGGAGATTTTCAAGAAAGCGAAGCAAAGCGCACCTACAATAATCTTCTTGGATGAGATTGATGCTATCGCACCAAGAAGGGGAGTCTATGCATCTTCTGGAGTTACAGACAGAATAGTGAATCAACTGCTAACTAGTATGGACGGAATGGAAGCTATGAAAGGTGTCACCGTACTAGCAGCTACCAATAGGCTCGACATAATCGACCCTGGTTTGTTGAGACCTGGAAGGTTTGACAAGATCATATATATTGGCCCCCCCAATAAGGAAGCTAGGCTAAAGATATTGAAAGTCCATACGAGGAAAATGCCATTGGCTAAAGATGTGGACTTGGAATCGATCGCAGAGAGAACGGAACATTTTACTGGAGCTGACATAGAGAATCTTGTCAGGGAGGCAGGTCTGAACGCGATTAGGAACGATATAAATGCAAAGGTAGTAACTATGGACGATTTCTCAGAAGCGCTAAAGAAAGTTAAACCGAGTCTAGATGAGGAAACAATAAAATATTACGAAGAAGTATCTAGAAACATGAGCAGGGAAGCAAAGCCTGCTCGGAGAGAAGATCTGATATACTACAGGTGAAAAAATGAGGAAATTCGTAACAGAACTGAAAGGAAAAACTGTGATGACTAGCGACGGTTTGATATTGGGAACAATATCAAATTTCGTGATAGACACTGATACAGGGCAGATTAATCATGTCTTAGTGAATCCAGCAGAAGACATAGCAAGCGACAACCAACAAAAAGATGCTCAGGGACGACTAGTAATTCCATTCAAAACTATGAGATCTGTGAAGGACGTAGTTGTCCTAGAAATGAAATAGAATAAGTTTCCTATTTTTTCTTTTTTCAGTTGACTTCATAAAAATGCTTAAATTCAACGGTTGATAAAGGGTAGAAAGGGTGCTCTGATGAAGAGGAGTTCTAGAGATTGGAAAAAAAGACACAACATGCGCTGGAAATGGCGTAAGAAGAAGATGAGAAGGCTAAAGAGGATCAGAAGGGCATCCCGGAGTTAGTCAGGGAGCATGGGGTAGTCAGGCATCCTAGCGGGCTCCAGTTAGGGTTTGATTGAATGTGGGTCATCTGATCTTGATGAAAAACTGGAGCGATGACCCTAAGAGAAACCCGCAGATCTGGGTTCAAATCCCAGTGCTCCCACTGAATATTTGGAGGAAAATTACATTCTTATATCCTTAACGAGGGTTGAGATATATCTAGTAATACAACTTGGCATGTGAAATGTGACTTAGACGCATATTTTTCATGTAATTCTTAACTCATTGTCAAGAGATTTAACCCTTCAACTGATAGTGAACTAACCTCTTAGATGGAAATATTCAAATTCGAAAATCAGAGGAAAATTGAAAAAATTTTTGCCGCGAGAGTGCGATATGAAATAGGAATTGTTTAATCTGTTTTACCACTGTCCCTGAACTATAATTTCATCGTAAAGCTGTTCCAGTTCGTTCTCTCTATGTATTTCATGCTTGTACAGTGTCTCGAAAAATCGCCTTATTTGCTCGTCCCTGTATTCTTTAGACATTATAGAAAATATATTTTTTAAGTTATTCGAGACCTTAATCGCCTGAAATATAACTTTCTCTTCATCTGATAAAGATCTCTCATCATCAAGGACAAGGTGGCTGAACATGCCAAGATTCCTGTCAGCAATATCTATAGACGGCCACGAATTTTTTGATAACATTTGCTCTAGCTCCTGGCAATCTCTACCTGCTTCCTGCGCAAATTCAAGGAGCATATTCCTAAGATGAGATCTATTCGTTCTTCTCGACATTGTCTCAAAATTACGTTGAAGCTGGCAGTAGACATCTTTAGCCTTCGACATTAGTTCTTTCCTGAGGGTTTCAGGATCTTTGTCTGATATAGAGTCCTTAATTTTTTTCATTGCGGTCATTGTATTATCATGAATTTACCTGTATATTAATTTTCGTAAGAGAAATGATCTGAATAAATTGAAAAGTGATCTAAAAAAAATGAGATATAATTTTCTCTGAAATTCACATTCCGCAAAAAATATTTAATGCGAAATTCCCGGGAAAATCATTTGGGGTCATTATTACTTTATTTAGCGAACTGAATATTGACTTTCGCCTTTCCAGTTATTGAGATAATTCAAATATTGAGCCTTAAGTTTCCTAGGCAAGAGATTAGAAATCGATTATATAATTTCATCTAAATGTTATACTTATTTCGCTATTTATGATATTATAGCTGTTAGAGTTAAATAATACTTATTAACTGGCCTTGATTAAATTGTATGGTAGTGAGCCTTGAAATTCGTCAATTACAATAGGGTGCCTATAAAGCATTATGACGTGAAAAACAGGGTAAAGAGCCTGGATATCAGGACCCTAGTGCCCTACACACTAGATGAAGTCATCGCGGAGAGTTCACG
>JAVYOD010000066.1:0-5870 GCA_038734825.1 Thermoplasmatales archaeon | reverse complement strand
GCGGACAGGGTTGCTATAATGAACAAGGGAAGAATTATAGATATTGGTGCACCAATGGAGATAGTTGAGAGGCATCACGAAAAGGATAAGCTTGTGATCAGGGGAGATGACGGTATTGAAGCTGTAATGAAAGAATCAGGCTACGAATACGTGAGGGATGGTCCGTACGTAAGCGTGGTCCTGGATGGCGTGAAGGATGCTACGATGATTATCAACATGCTTTACGAGAGGAAGGTAAAATTTGAGGATTTCACCCTTCACAGAGACAGCCTAGAAGATGTATTCATAAGGATCGTGGGGAGGGAGGAAGATGAATCTTAAAAGGGTTAGTGCTTACTTTTCTCTCCACGCTAAGTCTTATCTAAGATCAAGATCCGCGCTTTTCTTTCAAATAGCATTTCCAGTTATCTTGATTCTTCTGTTTGGAGCAATATTCTCCAATAGCGGATACAGTCCAACTACACTCCAGATACAGAACGAAAGCCCATCTCCGCTCTCGTGGGATGTTGTGAACGCTATAAATGAATCTGGACTCTTCAAGGTGCACATTATAAGCGAAAGCGAAAACCTTAGCAAATACATACAAGGAAATTCTGTTTCAGCTGTGCTTCTTATACCCTCAAACTTTACCTCTAATTTCTATGACGGAAAATCCATAGTGATCCTGGAAGGACACGAAGATCCTACCACAGCCAGTGCTGTCTACCAAGCGCTGTCTGGAGTGCTCACGCAGATAAACTTCCGGATAGATAATTCCACAGAGAGGATTGTTCTTGATTCGAAGGTTGCGATAGGGAATTCTGGGAAAGCTATAGATTACTATGTCCCGGGTCTCATAGGATTCACAGTTTTGAGCACAATGTTCAATATGGTTTACACAGTTCCAAATTACAGAAAGGAGAAGATATTCAGGCAGCTTTCGTTCAGCGGTCTGACGAAATCTGAGTGGATAATGTCTAACATGCTCTTTTCTTTCCTGCTCCTCGTTGTTTCAGATATTATACTTGTGGTCATAGGGATCTACGTTTTCGAAGCCTCGCTGGTCATCAACCTTGATACCGTAGCGATAACTGCAGTAATCCTCTTCGGGGGTTTGATGTTCTTCACGAGCCTTGGAATACTTGCTGGAATGGTCTCGGATAACGAAGAGACTGTATCTGTGGTCGGTAATCTCATAATGTTTCCTATGATGTTTCTCTCCGGTGTTTTCTTCCCGCTTACATTTGCACCCGCCTACCTGACAACGATTTCAAAATTCCTGCCGTTGACATACTTCATAAATTCTCTGATTTACGTTCTGGATTACGGTCAGGTCAGCTCGTCACTGATCGAGGTCTTATTCCTTCTTATTGGATCTGTGATCCTCTTTGCCATTTCTGTGGTGCTCTTCAGCTGGAAGCAGAGATAGACTACTTTGCCGTCGGTCCAACAAGCTCAACATTTTGATTTTCAACTGAGGTGTTGGTGGAATACCTTCTTGATATGAGCGAATAAAATACTGAGCCGAACAGTATAGTGAATATTACAACGTAGAATACGGTGTTTCCGTAAGAACTGAACAGAGAAGGGCTCTCGGACAGAACTATGCCTATCAGAACTATGACAGTGGAACCCCTGTGGACAAACGAGGATATGAGAGCAGTATCTCTCCCGAACCACTTTGTAGCTCCGTTCACTGCGTAAATTTCCGCCAGCCTGGATATGATCAGCACAATTGTTATCACAAGAGCCACAATCAGCGCCTTGAAGTCAAGGATGTTTACGAGTATTCCTATGTAGACGTAGAAGAAAGTCAGAACTATGAACGTTATCTCCTGGTTGAAAGATATGAGCTGCTCAGTGTTCACCTTACCGGAAATCTTCGTAATATTGGAGAGCGGTACAGAATTCGCTATTATTACCGAAAATATGAAAACGGATAGAATTGCTGATGCATTTAGGTAATCTGAAATACCCCACAAAGCAAGGAGGACAGCAATTGTTGCCACATAATAGTGAGGTGTTGACGCCTGCTTCAGCACAATCAACCAGACGATTCCTACAACTCCACCGAGAATTATTGCTTCTGATATGCTGGAGAAAAGGTAACCTGTGAGTGCAATGAAGCTCTCCTGCTGATTCATGATGTTAAGGATAAGGAGAGTTATTATCACATTCAGAACAGAATTGAAAATGGTTTCAACCTCAACTGTGCGCTTTATTTTTTCATCAGCAGAGACCCTTGAGACAAGTGGTATAACAAATGTTGCTGATGTCTCGCTCAGCATGGCTGAGAGAAATAAGGAAATCAGGAGCGTTACCTTCATCACGAAGTAGAAAAATACGGTTCCTATTGCCATAACGAATACTATATCCATAGCTGCAACGAATATTCCTCTCGGGATAGCGCCTCCAAATTTCCCTATATCTAACCTTAACACCCCGCCAAACACGATAAGAGTTAGTGCAATTGTTCCAACGAACGAAAGCAGATTCCTTAGCGTTATCATGAACGAGGCTGGTATAATTCCTGCATAATGTATCAGGATACCTATTAGAAGGAGGAGAAGCATATCAGGGATTCTCTTCTTTCTAAACCCTATCTCTCCTATGAAACCTAAAAGCATGATTGCAGCTAATATTAGGAGCAGTTCATTTGTGCTTATCAACACGCTTAAACAACAAATCCTATTATAATCTTTTCAGTTTTTAAGGCCTACCTGAAGATCCTGCCGCCGTTCTTCAGTAGGATGTAGAGATTTAGCAGAACTACAACAGAGCCTGCTAGGTTAAGCATCTGTAAGGAAGGAATCATTGATGCCAGCTTTTGAACCGATGGCATATATATGCCGAGGACAGAAAATGAGAGTATGAAAAATAGAATTAAACTCAGAACACTGTCGTTTTTCCCATTTTTGGAAATTTCCTTCCCGAGAAGCCTTCCAGCGAAAAGTATAGCGATTGGTAAGTAAAGAATAAATGCCATTATGAAGACGGATTCCGGTAAAGAGAGGGAAGCCATTGCTTTAAGATTGTATGCGACGAATGCAGTAACGAACGGGACTATCACGCAAAGGTCTACGATGGTAACCAATCTTATAAGACCTCCTGATAGGGTTCGACCGGTAAACCCAAATGAAACATTTTTGTTTCCGTCTGACAATGAATTTAACATTCTATATGTTTATAATATGCTAGTATATTAATTTGTCTGAAATTCGTCATACTTCTGTCATCTAATATTGAGGGATAAATTTTATCTAAACGTAGCTATAAAGAAACTATGAGGATAGAGAAGCGGAAACCGGGTGAAGAGAGGGTAGACGCGTTTGTAGTTCCTTTCTTTGAAGATGTGATTACTGATGAAGCAAGAAAGATAATTGGTGAAGGGCTTTCCTTCATTCGCTCCCAGGGATTTTCCGGGAAGAAGGGAGAAACTATAGATTTCCTCGACGGTAGGGGGAAATATAGGATCATAGTCTTGGGTCTGGGAAATAAAAAGGATTTGACTCCAGAAACATTGCGCAGGTCATACTCAAAGTCATTTTCCATATTCAAGCGGATTGAACGAGGTACCGTTGAGATACTCCTACCAAATTTAGATCCTAAAGTAGAAGCGAAGGAAGTTACATTCTCAATAATTCTTGCTTCCTACGATTTTGATATGTTTAAACAGGAGAAGAATGAAGTTAAGGTCGAAAGGATCCTTATCAATACAGAGGCAGATGAATCCGTAATCAAGGAAGCTATAACTTTGGCCAATGCAGTTAACTACACGCGTGACATAGCAAACCTTCCGCCTTCCTTAGGAACTCCCTCAAGATTCGAGGAGGAAGCGAGGAAGATAAAGGGGGTTGATGTGAATGTCCTGACGCGAGAAGATTTTGTTAAGCTCGGAATGGGTGGCCTAGAAGGTGTTTCAAGAGCTGCGAAAGAACCAGGAAAACTTGTCATAATGGAATATGGACCGAAGGATATGCAACCAATTTTGCTCGTCGGGAAGGGGATCACGTTCGACAGCGGTGGCATATCCCTGAAGCCCGCAGAAGGGATGGATGAGATGAAGTTTGATAAATGTGGGGCTGCAGCGGTTCTAGGGGTGATAAAACTTGCTTCAGATCTAAACCTTAAGAAGCACATAGTGGGGATGATGCCTTTGACAGAAAATCTGCCGGACGGAAATGCATACAAGCCAGGCGACATCCTGAAGCATTATAACGGCGTTACGTCGGAAATACTCTCTACTGATGCCGAGGGGAGGCTCATCCTTGCGGATTCCCTTGCGTACGGAGTCAAGAATTACAAACCATCGGAAATAGTAGATCTCGCAACTCTGACTGGTGCTTGCGTTGTTGCACTTGGAAACAACTACGCTGGAATGTTTGGTAATAACGAGAAACTCAAGAAAAAAATAATGAAAGCTTCTTCCTTAAGCTGGGAAAAGGTGTGGGAAATGCCCCTTGACGATGATTTTCAGGAGCAGATAAAGAGCAAGGTAGCTGATATAAAGAACACTGGTGGCAGAGAGGGTGGTGCTGAAACAGCTGCAGCTTTCTTAAGTAGGTTTGTGGATGACACGCCATGGGTCCATCTGGATATCGCAGGCACAGCCTGGAAAGGAAAGAATACGGCAAAAGCAAACTACATACCTGACGGAGCGACGGGCTTTGGCGTAAGGCTCCTGTACGAATATCTCTCTGAATAGGTTCTTAATATAGGGCATATATTCCTTATGCATGGCAAGCGCATTTAGCAGGTATTATATAAGGGAGATAAGGAAGAGGTTTCCACGGATAGACAGGGATTTCGCGGGAAACAGAAGGATATTTGTTGATAATGGTGCAGGGAGTCTAGTCCTCAGAGAGGCTGCAGAGGCTGAGATGAAGGCGAGATTAGATTTCAGCGCAAATACGAGTGCTATCTATCCAGAATCAAAAGGAAATGAGGAAATTATAGAAAATGGAAGGAAGGCGATCTCTGATCTCCTAGATGCACCATCATACAAGCTTATATTCCAGGGTGAAAGCGCATCAGAGCTATTCTTCAGGATATCTTATTCTCTAAGATCACAGTTCAATGATGGATCAAATGTCGTTTCGACATATGCGGAGCACTTCGCGAACGTAGCGCCGTACCTTGAGATGAAAAAGAACGGTGTTCTATCTGACCTGAGGCTAGCCAAAATATCCAGGGAAGATGGGAGCATAGATATGAACGATCTTGGCTCACTTGTAAATTCAAAAACAAGAGTGATAGCGGTAACTGCAGAGAGCAACCTTCTTGGAAACAAGACGAACCTGGAGGATGTTTCAAAGATAGCGAAGGAAAACGACTCAATACTAATCGTAGACGGTGTTCACTACGTTCCCCAGGCGTACTCAAGCGTTGGTAAATACCCCTGTGACTTCTTTGTTTTCTCGTCCTATAAAGTATTTGGTCCCCGCGGTAGCTTCATGTATGTTAGTAAGAATGCACTCAGCAAAATGAAACCTTACTTCGTGGACAGGGAGGCAACGGAAAATACGGGGTCATATCTCGAGCCTGGGACCAGGGATCAGAGTATATTTGCAGCTATGAGTTCAGTCGTAGATTACCTATCAAGCCTCTCACTTGATATAAGAAAATTCAGAGTTGGGAAGCCCCCGAAGAACAGGAGGATCGGGGTAAGGAAGGGGATGAGGAGGGTGGAGATATACCAGCAGGAATTGAATAGAGCTGTGCTTGAAGGCATTGACGATGCCGAAGGGTTGAATAATATTAGGAATGTGAAGCTTTACGGATCAAGGGAACCGGGAGAGAACAGAGGTAGCACATTCTCCTTCAATTTTACAAACATAAATGATCGCTTGGCGGAAGACCTTTACTGGAAAAGGTTCAGGATAACTGTTGTC
>JAVYOD010000065.1:0-6047 GCA_038734825.1 Thermoplasmatales archaeon | reverse complement strand
ATGAGAAGCGATTAGTATCTCGTGAGAGTAAATGAATCTTGCAGCTAATATTCTTGTTAACTATAGAGATAATTTTTAAATTTAACTAAGTGAAAGATAAGGAAGATATTTCATTTTATTTTAGCCACATGACACATTTGCAATTTTTGCTGTTAGTAAGATACCGAAATATATATCCCATTATATATTAGCCTAAAATAAAAGCAAAGGAAACAAGAAATTTATACTAAAATACGCATATATTCTTAAATCCAGGGCCCTAGCAATTTGGTTCCACAACAAGACCAAATAACTCCCTTTTAATTAAGAAATATTTCATCTTTCTTTTGTCTTGACAAATTTTCACTTCTCTCATCTTCTAGAAAAATGCTCCGGCCGGGATTTGAACCCGGGTCGTGGGATTGAGAGCCCCATATGCTTGGCCGGACTACACCACCGGAGCTAGCCATGATTCAGGATTGATATAAAATCTCTGTGAATCATCGACACTCCCTTCATCTTTCAGGGTTTACTGTTAATTGAATAAATTTTATCTATATTTTAGCGGGTGATTATTTCACTGTTGCAGCACAAAATTTATCTTTCCTTTGGATACGAAATAGGCATTGGCGACAGGGGAATCTTCGTATATCCTCACTCCTTTCTCAGTAATAGTTACCCTCCTTCCTCCTTCTACTAGCCTGAAAGATAATATTCTGTCGTTACTGTCTGATACGAATTTCAGAATCGAGGTTTCATTGAGTTCATCGTCCTCAATATCAAGCTTCACTTCCCCTGATCCTTGATTTCCAGTTTTCTCCTGACGGAATTCATTGGTCCGCAGTGGCTCTGTCCTTTTTATATCTTCTGGTATCAACCCGATCTTTTCAACTATCTCGTTCCTTTCTTTTGTGCTGAGTCCAGCTTTGATTCCAAGGGCCCTTTGAACTATTGATATAATATCAGCACCCCTGTTTATTGCTTTCTCATCCTTTAACTCTTTTTCCGCGATCACCAAATGAAGCTCATTCCTTGCCCTGGTAAATGCAACGTAGAGTATCCTCAGTTCCTCGTCCGACGAAAATCTAAATTTCTCACTTTTTGCGAATAAACCTCTGCTAGGAGAATTTATGAAGTCTTTTTCCTTTTTTGGAATAACACCCAGGAATTCATCAACGTAGTATCTTTCCCGATCTGAACCCGATTTAAGGTCGTAGACAATAACAACATTGAACTCGAGACCCTTGGCCTGGTGTATTGTCATAATTTTTACCTTCGAGTCATCGTTTAGCAGGTCGTCTATAGGTCCGCTCTCCTTAGTTTCCTGAGCATTCTTCATCCAGTGCGCAAGTTCAAATGGGTCTCCCCCGTAAGCAGTAACGTGTGAAGAAACGAGTTCCATAATCCTGCTTATCCTACTAACCCTCTCCGGCCCATCTTTCTGGCCAAGAACGTTAGAAATGTATCCTTCCCTCCAGAGCATTTTATTTAGGACAAAATCTATTCTCTCCGATTTCAACATCTCCCTATATTTTGAAAACCTTTCTTTTAGAAGGTTAAATAACTGTGTTTTATTAGAAGCAAGTTCAGATACGCCCATATTGAAAAAAGGTGAAAAAAGGAGGGAGACCTGTGCAACCTCATCCCCCGGATCTCCCAAATATCTCACCATAGATAGGATATCCAGTCCCTCTTGAGATTTGAGGATCGATTCGCCAGAGATTACTACAGCCTCTATTCCCTCGTCTCTCAGGAATCTTTTAAGGTTGAAAAAGTCGGATGATGTTCTGCTTAGGATAGCTATATTTGATAGTTTTTCCCCCTCCCTGACTTTTCTCTTTATTATCTCCGCAACAGCCATCAACTTATCCTCCGCAATGAACAAGTAGGCACCGCCTTCTCTTTCTGCTAAATTCTCCATCTGCTGGTAGTTCATTATTTTTGGAAAGAAATTGTTGTAGAATGTAATTAGTTTCCTTCCACTCCTCCTGTTGGTTGGCATCACCTGATGGTTTTCTATTCTCTCTATGAGCCTTTTCTGCGCTGCCGGATGCGCCCCCCGGAAAGAGTAGATGCTCTGGTTTAGATCTCCAACAATGTAGAACGTTGAGCCATATTCAAGCAACTTCTCAAATATCAACACCTGAAGCTCATCAGTATCCTGGAATTCGTCGACTAGGATGTATTTGAGCTTTGATGAAATTTCATCACCTTTCTTATAAATTATAGAGAGTGCGTAGACCAATAGATCGTCGAAGTCCATAAGTTTCTCCCTCTTCTTGGCTAGCTGATATTGTTCCACAGCGCCGCTAACGATAGTAACTAGCGCTGGCACTACGGATATACGGGTCCTATCTATACACTCCTTGAGGACATTTGTATCGACGACTTCCTTGGAGAATTTCGAGAAGAATGCCCCATTGCTGTTCAGCATAAATGAAAAGTAGCCCTTTCCTGTCTCTATAATCTCGACAACCTCTCTGATGATCTGCTCTATGTCCATTCCTACCTCATCAAGAAGCCAATCAAGATATGTTTTGGCTTCGTACCTCCTATTCGAGTTCCTAAGCGATATAACGTACCTCCTTGAAGTTTTCTCGAGAAGGTTGTGTGATTCCAAGTCATCCATCACACGAAAGTGCCATGGTAGATCTATTATGGACCCATACGATCTGAGGATTTTGGAACAGAAGTTATGAATCGTTCCTACATTGGACTCAGGGAGCTGCCTTATTAGGTTAATCTCTCCTTCCCTGCTAGCCCTTTCTCTGAGCCTTTCCAGAATTTCCTTTGCAGCCCTTTCAGTAAATGTGATAGCTGCCACGTGCTCAACGCCTTCACTTAGCATAAGCTCATAGCATTTATTAATGAGATTTTCTGTTTTTCCGGAACCTGGAACAGCGGAGACAAAATTACTGTTCACCCTACCATCTCCTGGACTGAACCCTGCAGACTGATAGCAATGGGCAAAACAACTGGTTCTCACATTTCCACAGGCTTCCCCCTTCTTTAACCACGGGATCGCAGTCACCTTCCAAAAGAGCTTGAAGCGCTGAACTCACTATTCTGTTGCATTTTTCTATCTGGGCCTCCTCATTAGGTATATCCTGATAGAATCCAGCAGTGGAGAGACCTTCGTTGACATCCTTGAATGAAACGTACGCAGCTGCCCTTACCTTCTTTCCTAGTATGGATTCAACTCCAAGCTTATAGAAGTAAAGTTGGATCTTTCCATGCTCTTCGTCACACAGGTCATTCTTTGGGTAGCCATTTAGCGATGTTTTGTAATCTATTATGCACAAACCGTCTTCCTGTTCGTCGACCCTGTCTACAAACCCTCCGATGCTTATTTTATTTCCGTTGAACTCATAAATAACAGAATGATCGTTTGAGGGAAAGTGAAATTCTCTGTGAATAATTCTCCGACCAAGTTCGAGTGAACGCCTAACGTCCAACATAAAAAATCTAGTAAGCCTCCCACTTTGAATGTATTTTTCTCTGTAAAATTTCAATGCCATTTTTTTTGAGTTGTACCTGACCCTGCTTATCTCATTCCTTACGAAGGAGTCTGAGAGCTTGGTGAAATCTTCTGGTGAAATTTCTGTGGAATAGAATTTTTCAAGTATCTTATGCGTGAGGCTTCCGGTGTTTCTGGGGTCGAGGAACTCTACAGGCTCATCCAATTCGTCCACCCCCAAAATACCGTTGACGAAACCCTTGAAATGACATCCGATATAGTTTTCCAGGAATGTAGGGTATATAGGCTTTTCAAGCCTGGCCTTGACAATCTGCGTGTCCAAAGAGTATTTTTGCTTCTCCTGTTGTGGGGATGCTGTTTCCCACTGGCAGATCGGCGCAACAGGCACGAATATATCATCTCTAGGAACAATGCTTTCTTCAGCTTCAATACTATCATAGAATGGTGTGCCCTCAGTGAATGTCAGTTTTTCATCAAGCTCTGACCTCGTTAATGTAACATTTATCCCGCTTTCTACTATCTTCTTCAATGTCATTCCTATGAATGAGTCGTACTCACCTTGGAGACCTATTTTATCGAGAAGACTACGAGCTACGTCCGAGAATGATCTCAGGGAGCTTCCCGAATCTAGACCTGTGATGTAAATATTGTCGAACGGTATACCTATAATATCCTCTGGTTTCCCGATAACTATCGAACCATCTCCAGGTACAGATACCTTGGGAAAAAAACGGAGTGCCTGAAGATAATTGATCATTTCCTGTATATCCGAAGATACTCCACCAAAAGATGCTGCAAGCACATTTACAATTTTCAACACCGGCGTATTTCCGATATATTTCTCAGAAAATTTCTTTAGACCTTCCAAACCTTTTCCCTGTTTTATGTAATTAGAAAGATCTCTCAAGTCAAGGAGAATTTCTGGAGAAACCCCTGCTTCCTGAAAGAGCGTGATCCAGTCATCCAGACCCCTAATTACGTTGTTTTCGTAAGCGAGTTTCCTTATTACAAATATCTTCGCTTGATCTACCATAGAGTATTGATTTTCTATCGTGGGAATGACGAAATCGTAAGAGAAATCTGTATCCACGCACCTCAGACAGTTAATCAGAAAGAAAAATGGTGAGTCATTAAGGACTGTGTAAGAGATATTCGACGCTACCAATGGTTTCACGCCATAGAGCTCCATCTCCTTCAGTATGCTCCCGAGGAAGAAGTCGTCAGGTACAACAATGCATGTAGAACCGCTTCGTACAATGGAATCCCTGACTACCCATCTGATCTCAGAAAAGTAATCCGGAAATCTCAATTTTCTCAACTTTTCCGTTTTAACCTTCCACTGATATTTTTCAGGGAACAGTTTAACAAATGGCGTAAAAATCTCAGGTATATGACTAACACATCCCTTCAACTTTTCTTCCTTTATGGGGAAGAGATCTATGAATTCAGAGAAGTCCTCTACCTGGCTTTTTCCAATTTCCGAGATTATTTTGTAATACTTCACTATCACCTCGCTGTACCTCTCAACAATTTTTTCAGATGTATCTGATGCAACGACCCTGTGGAGAAACGAGGTTTTTCCAGTGAGTGTAAGGAACCTCACTATCCGTGTTATAGTATCAACTTCCTCAACAGGCGAGCCTGCCTGAATTAGTGAGATTATCCTCTCATCATTTGAAAGGATCTTTATCATCAACGAATTCGATAACTCCTTGATAAAATCATCAATACCCTGGGCCTTCTCCCCATATATTGAAGTATAAACCCTTGCAGCACCGCTGCTAAGGAATATATGTTTAATTTCCTGTTGCATCTTCACTGAAGTTAAAGGCAACGTTTAATATATTGTTTATTAGGGGATCCGTTTGAATTGCAATCTTATAAATTCATTGTAATATTCTTGCTATCTCCGCAATGAGATCTAAGTAATTATATAGATTCCGAGTAGCCGTTTACAGTAAAATTGTAGGGACTAATGTACCAATTAGAAGGAGCATTTATTGAGTAGGGAAGTTCATAATCCGGAGAGAAGGGCTGCATCGATTCTAATGAGTTGCCATACGTAATATTATATACTAAAAAATGTCCAGAGTAACCGTCTGGGCTGGCTGATGAGGATAGCTCTAACTGCGTATAGGCCGAATAAAATGGTGGCCCACTGTACTGCACAGATGCATTCCAGAATTCGAACTGCCTGCCAACACTGTAGTCTATAACCTGCATCAGGACAAGATGCTTCGCGGTGAGGTATTCTACGGATAGCGATAGCCTTGTTCCATTCGGAGATTGAAATCCAGGCATAAAATCTGGATTGTAAAAGTTCGGAAAGTACACTGCGACTGCATTATTACCCCCCACGTACCACGGAGCTATTGATCCAGCTGGATCAAGATCTACCCCGACCTGGAAAAATCCCCTAGCTGTCGGATTAAGAGATGCGCTATAGTTAAGTGCGTTTATCTGAAGACTCATTGCCCCAAAGCTTGTTGAGGACCAGTTGTAAAGTATGATATTAGCATGTAAGATTGTGAAAGGTCCTAGCAACTGAGCGATTTCACCCGAGCCTTGCCCGTACCCTTCCATAAAGTTA
>JAVYOD010000064.1:0-6076 GCA_038734825.1 Thermoplasmatales archaeon | reverse complement strand
AAGCTTACTTCCTTCTTCTCACTATGAAAACTACTATGGCGGATATTACTAATATAGTTAGTACTACTGCAGCGATATACTCGTAAATTGGTGATACAGAGCTAGTCGGAACGACAGCAAGTTCATTAGCCGATATCGGCTTTACTTTTCCCAGTACGGATAGAGTGGCAGAAGGATCTTGGATAATCTTAAGCGTGTAATTCATGCCATTTATATTTTCAGTGGAATTGTAGAAAAGCGAATTGCTCACATTGTAATAAAAGAATGTTGTGTTTGTTGCTGCGTTGTAATGGGAAACCCACTGCGTAAGTGGCACGGAGAAAACGTTGAAATTGATTGTATTTCTATTCAAATAGAAGCTATTCCCTAGGACCTGGTTCAAGCTAAACAGGTGGGAATCATCACCCATCCTGAGATCCCCAAGTTCATTTATATCCGTATTGTAGTCCAGCATCTTTTTCTGCGAATCGAAGTTTAGAATTCCGTGTAGTGAGGCCATAAATTCACCTTGCACTTCAAAGGCTCTCCAAGACATGTCGATAACTGTTCTATTTCCGACGTGTTTCGTAATATTAGTTATTACAATATTTAACGTTAAATTACGATAGACCGTGAGATTTGTATTTGTTCCACGGACGTGAAGTTGGTAAAATATGCTAGCGTTAATTACATGCAATTGAGGTTCTGACGTATTATTCACTATAGTACTATTTGCACCGGGTCTTTCATCAGATCCGGTCCAATTTGATTCATTCCCATGTAACCTTCCCATGTAGTCCCCGCTGCCATTTCTAACAAATCTTTGCAGATCAAGTATGCCTGACGAATTTATGAATGCTGTGCCATTAAACCAGATAGTAGTACCTGCCAAAAGTTTGGATTGTTCTGAATCATTAGGGTAGGTATAAAAAAGCTCGTAATTGCTTGAAGCATTGATTGTTGCTACATTCTTATTCTCGTTCACGGTTGCATGTATAACCGTAGCAGAGGCTGTAGGTATCAATACGGCCGCAATAGCTATCGCCGCTATTATGGGCGCTAATGCCTTCATATGCTTTCATACAACTGGGTATTAATTACTTGCTGGTACAACATTAAAAAATTAGTACAAAATTGGAATCAGGGGTACTTCTCAACTGATTTTATCTCGAGCTGCGACTCCTGGAACTCCTTATCACTGAGTTTACCTATGGACTTGAAGAATGAATCCAAGCTACTTTTCTCGAAGATCATGGTTACCTTCGATTTTTCACCATCTATTTCCAGTTCATAGTTAAATGGCAGATCTATATCAGAGAATTTGTATGGATCTATAAGAATACCTTGTTCCGGTACTACTGCGTGAAACACTTTCCCCCCGGTCTCGTCCTTGTAAACAAGCTCATATTCCTTTGCCTCGTTCTTAAGCTCTTTTTCCCAATCTGGAAATTCTCCATCCACATTGTAGAAAACATCAAGAAATCCATTCCTGTCAACGCTTCGTACATAAATATTTGCTTTGAATTTATTGTTTGTTTTAGCGTAGTTTAGAGTAAATGAGTTAGTCGGTACTACATAAAATATCAATTTCTTCATTTCCCAACCCTTTTCATTTTCTAGAATCCAATCCTTATCGCTTCTAACAGGTCCAAGATAATCTATACTGAAGAAATCTCTCTTTTCCGAATCTTTGAATACTATTCTCTGCAATTCTGACGAAGATTTGAAAAATTTAATCCTTAAGATAACTTCCCCATCTGAAACAAATATGGGCACATCTATAATTGCATTTTTCACTTCCAATATGGAAGCTATAAGTTCACAAACATAACATTCTTCCTTTATGTTGATAGTGACCCCTGCTTTCCTGTCCATCAGATCATAACCGCGGTTTCTAATAGCCTTCCTGAGTTCGTCCATAGTTTTACCTTCTCTTAGGAATGTTACTACACCCTCTATTGTTCTCCCTCTCCTGTAAAAATTCAGATATCCGTTGAAGCTATAGACCTTCGAAAAGTAGCTGACAGGGGATCTCATGTCTTGAAATCTGATAACCATCTCGCTATCGGGCTCAGCCATGATCTCTGCATTATTTCCTAAATTTTATAATTTCCTGTGCCAAGTTTTTGCCGAAAATATTCTAGGGAATAAGAAATAAGGCCTTGAAAAAGGAAACTTTTATTTGAGTTAATCAAGGATCCGCTTTTATTTTTTAAGGATCTTGAAGGTCAACATTTCAATAATTACTACCGCGACAGTAACCTCTATAGAACTCCTCCTCAAGTTTCTGCAAGTTTTATATGTTTAGCGTTTTTCGCTTGTTAAATTGTAGACACTCAGCGCGTACTATTGCGGTCTAACTTATGACTAAGTTTATAAACTTTTTTGTACTATCGTATAGGCTAGGTGACCTCGTAATGACTTTAGCAGAACAGTCATATTCAGAAGGACCTATCACGGTTGATCTAATGGCTAAGGCGATTTCAAATGGGATGAGTAGGCAGAGTAAGAAAATGAGTGAGCAGGAAGCTTATGATATAGCTTTCCACGTGTTGAACTTCTTCGGGTATAGTAGGTATGTTATAGACAATATGTTAGAACCAGAAGATAGGGATGCCTTTTACATGCTGGAAGATCTTGGAATTTTAGATACGGAAAGGGAGGAGACAACATTATTCGATGGCCGGGAATGGAGAATTCATTACTGGCTCATCAAACCGGAAAATGTAAGGAAATTGGCGGCGGCTAATGGTAAGAAGACGGAAGAGACACAGGCCGGGGAGTCTATGCTATACGATGGCCTTCCCGATGAAGTATGGAGGATGAAAGCCTAAGGTTATGCACGTTGCAGTCATTGACTACGATAAGTGTCACTATAAAAAATGTAGGCAGGAATGTCAGTATTACTGCCCGCCGGTAAGAAATAACATAATGGCCGTTGACTTCCTGCCTACGGGTTATCCGCAGATACACGAGGATCTGTGCATAGGCTGTGGAATTTGTGCTCACAGATGTCCTTTCGATGCCATAAAGATCATCGGAGTTCCAGATAGAGAGAAAGGAAAAGAAGTTCACAGGTTTGGAAAAAACGGCTTTGTGCTGTATGGTCTGCCATCCCTTGAGGTTAAGGGTGTTATCGGGATCCTTGGTCAGAACGGAACGGGAAAGAGCACAATACTCAACATATTAACCGGTAATATCATTCCCAACTTTGGTAAAGATGAGGCGAAAAAGGAAAAGGTAATAGAACAGTACAACGGAACTTACTTGGGAGAATATTTCGAATCTTTGTATTCTGGTAAAATGAAAGTTTCTTTGAAACCACAGTATGTGGATTCTATACCCAAATATTTTAAAGGGAAGGTAAGCGACCTGTTGTCCAATTATGGTGATGAAGGAAGGAAGAAGCTCTACGAGCTGGGTTACGGAGAGATCTACGATAAAGATATCAAAAATCTATCTGGAGGGGCGCTTCAACTGATCTCAATTCTGGCAGCGGTCCTAAAGGATGCTGATGTTTACTTCTTTGACGAGCCGTCTTCCTACCTTGATATTTCACAAAGATTAAAGATTTCCAGAACAATAAGAGACATCGCCGAGAAAAAGAAAGTAATCGTTGTAGAGCATGATCTGGCGATTTTGGACTTTATGACAGATTACATCAGTCTCACTTACGGAGAACCACGGGGTTATGGAATAGTCAGCAATTCTTACTCCACTAGGCAAGCAATAAATTCCTACCTAACTGGCTACATAAAGCAGGAAAATATGAAATTCAGGGATTATGAGATAAAATTTCTGAAGAAACCCCCTGATATTGACACGAGTCTCATTCCGGTTGTAACCTGGACAGACCTAGAAAAGAAATTCGATAGGTTTACACTGACCGTAAAGGCCGGAACGTTAAGGAAGGGTCAGGTCACAGGCGTCATTGGTCCAAATTCCACTGGGAAAACTACATTCGTCAGGATGATTGCAGGTGAGCTTTCGCCGGATAGCGGTAAAATCTCTGGAGCTGTTAAAACATCGTTTAAGCCACAAAGCCCAGAATCAAATTTTAATATGACAGTCTACGAATTTTTACAAAAATCACTAGGAGATAGGGCTTCAGATCTACAATTCAAGAACGAGATTTTGAAACCTCTATCTATAGATGGGATAGGCGATTCCATCGTCTCAGAACTTTCCGGCGGCGATCTTCAGAAGGTCTATATAGCTAAGACAATGGGTTCCGAGTCTGATGTTTATGTCTTGGATGAGCCTTCTGCATACCTTGACGCCGACCAGAGAATGATAGTTGCCAGGATGATCAAAAGATTTGCGGAAAACAACAAGAGTACTGTTATGGTTGTCGACCATGACATCTATTTTATCGACCTAATATCAACTTCCTTGATTGTTTTCAATGGATCGGCAGATATCAAAGGTGAGGCTGTTGGACCACTAGGCCTAAGAGAGGGAATGAATCATTTCTTGAGAAATCTGGACATAACATTTAGAAGAGATGAAAATACTCAAAGACCAAGAATAAACAAACCAGACTCTAAGCTAGATAGGGAGCAGCGGAAGGCTCAAGAGTACTATTATTACTGAAGCAGAGTAAACAAGATTTAATAACGATCAGGTTCTAGGCATCTGGTGATTATTTGACAAGAAAAGTAGCCATGGTTGCAGGCGGACTGACCTTTTTTTCTAAGTCCAGGAAGGATAAGACCCAGGAAGAACTCGCGGCAGAGGCTGCACGTATGGCACTCTACGAAAACGACATAAATCTCTCCAAGGACGACATAGATGGAACGGTTGTATCATACTTTTCCGACCATTTCGAGAACCAGCTTTTATTTGGATCAATAATTCAGGACTACCTCGGCTTCAACCCAAAACCTTCGGTGAGGATCGAAGGGGGAGGAGCTACAGGTGGACTAGCAATCCGGGAGGCATATGCCCATGTAGCTTCAGGTCTTCTAGATACCGTCATGGTCATAGGATTCGAAAAGATGTCGGAGGTAAGCACAGCTAAGGGCAATGAATTCATAGCTCTTGCTTCGGACACGGATTGGGACTTTCCGATAGGTGGTTTCTACAGCGGTTACTATGCGCTCATGGCAAGGAGACACATGGAAGAATTTGGAACTACTGAGGAGCAGATGGCTCTCGTTGCTGTTAAGAACAGAAACAATGCACAGAACAACAGATTTGCTCAGACAAATCCAAAGATGAATCCTTACGGAATGAAGGATGGCGGGAGGATAACTGTAGATGACGTTTTGAAATCACCGTATGTTGCATACCCACTTAAGAGGCTTGATATATGCTTAATGAGCGATGGAGCGGCAGTAGCAATACTTGCATCCGAGGAGAAGGCAAAAAAGATCACGGACACCCCAATCTGGATAACTGGAACTGGGGCTGGAACCGATGCTATGAGGGCCGGTGACCGTCCTAGAATTAAAGGCGGAGTACCTATACTCCCCCACGAAAAGAAGAGCTGGTACGAAAATCTTGAATATCCAGGCGTTCACTCGTTCCGAGCGGGCAGAGAGGCCGCAAGGCAAGCGTACAAGATGGCTAACATAACAAATCCGTTGAAACAGATCGATGTCATCGAGCTTCACGATGCATATACAAGTAGCGAAATCCAAACATATGAGGACCTTGGTCTAACAAAATACGGTCAGGGTGGAAAGCTCATAGAGGATGGGGTTACAACAATGGACGGTGATTTGCCAGTTAATCCTTCAGGTGGTCTCATAGGTGCCATGCACGCGGTGGGCGCAACTGGAATAATGCAAGCTGTTGAGGTTTTCTGGCAGCTTCAGGGGACCTCAGGAAAGCATCACGGGTCTGAAAAGATCCAGGTCAAGGGTGCTGAAAGGGGCTTAATTCATTCGCACGCCGGAACTGGAACCTATGTAACCGTTACGGTGATGGAGAGGTGAGAAAATGACAGAAGTGTATTCCATTGATCCCCTCATCATAAAAAATCCATATGAGATAGTATACAAACATTCCTACGGCAAAACAAGCAAGTTCTTCACTTCTTTATCTTCGGGGAAAATAATGGCAACGAGATGCGATAAATGCAAAGTAACATTCC
>JAVYOD010000063.1:0-6428 GCA_038734825.1 Thermoplasmatales archaeon | reverse complement strand
AATGAGAAATGTATATATTTTAAACAACGCTGATGCTCGCATGGAGAAGGGACAGGGTAAAACACTGTCCAAATTATCTAGTGAAAATAATTGGGAAAGCATTAGGGCTGATAGAAACAAGATAATAGAATACCTAAACTCCGCTCTCCTTTCTGAAAATTCTGAGGAAATACGCCAAAGAATCCTAGAACTTAAGCTCAATCTTTCTTCTTTGACCGGAGATCTTTATTCGGATATAAATATCGAGAATGGAAAGCTGGAAGTAAAGAATCTGATAAGGGACCTTGACCAGATTGTGGATTCCTACACCGCAGAGAGGATGAAGTATTATATAAGGAGGTTAATCAGATCTCTCAATGAAGTAAGGCTAGGAAGGATCAACGATATAAATCTCAACCGTTGGATGGATTACAGTAATATCCTCACGGATAGCCTTTGGATATTCGATAAGAGAGATTCGTCCGGGGAACATTTGGGGTGGTACTGGGGGAATTTCGTACCCCAGATCCCGAACCAGCTGATCCTCAGATATTCTAGGAGCGGGGATTGGGTTTTTGATCCATTTGCAGGTAGTGGAACCACACTAATTGAGTGCAGGAGACTTGGCAGAAACGGTATCGGAATTGAACTGAATAAGGATGTTGCAGTAAAAGCAAGAGAGCGAATACAAATGGAAAAGAACGAAAAAAATGTTACTACGGACCTTGTGATCGGTGATAGCGCAGATCTGGATTTCAAATCACTGATTTCCAAAGAAGGGATCGAGAATGTGAATTTGGTTATAATGCACCCCCCATACCACGATATAATTAAATTCAGCGGGGATGATAGAGATCTTTCCAATACTCCTTCTGTAGATCTATTCATCAAAAAACTGGGAAAGATAGCGGGGAAGTGTGCGGATATACTTGAAAAAGATCGGTATCTGGCCCTCGTCATAGGCGATAAGTACGAATCGGGTCAGTGGATTCCGCTTGGATTTTACTCTATGCAGGAGATCCTGAATCTCGGACTCAAGCTGAAGAGCATAGTTATAAAGAATTTCGATTACACAAGGGGCAAGAGGAGCCAGCAAGAGCTTTGGAGATACAGGGCACTTCAAGGGGAGTATTACGTTTTCAAGCACGAATATATCTTCATATTCAAGAAGACATAACGTGCAAAGTAGAAATAAGCGTTTTTGATATCGTGACGTGCTGGAGAGGCAGTTCGGGTCACTCGGTAAAATAATTAAAAAAAGATACAAGATAATAATTGCGCTGTGGCTCATAGCACTCGTTATTTTTCTGCCATTTGCAGCAAAATCGGCAAGCGTTACAAACTACAATGTTGAGCTTACTGGTGTAAGCAAGAACAGTATGGCCACAGAAGCACAGAGCATAATGAATAAGGAGTTCAACAAAAGTAATGCCACAGGGAACGGAACTGTCCTCGTCCTATATTTTGCCTCTCCATTTGGTTCCTCTGAATCCTACAGTATATGGAATTACATAAATTCCACTTATTCAGAACAGTTGAGCGGAGCTGCTGTTAAGAATGCGACGTCCGCATACCCTATTGCAAATAAGGTCCTGAATTCCCTTGGAAATACCACATTCCTTATAATAAAGGAAATATACAACGCCTCTAACTCTACCAAGAATTCTTTCTTAAAATTCAACAGTTCCCTGAACAGTCTTGAAAACATTACACAAGAGCTTAGGGGTGCTGATTACGCGTACGTGACCACAATTAAGAACGTCACAATAGCTGTAACGAGCTACTCAACCATATTTAAAGTTTATTTTAACTCCCTTGAAAACGCTTCAAATCTAATTTACGGAATACCTCTTGAATTTCTATCGGTATATATGCAGGTTTCAGCTGAATACAGAAATCTAACACCTGAGGAGTGGAATTACATCTCATATAAACTATTCATGAATGAGACCGGATATCTGGGCAACAGCAGTGCTCCGTTGTCTTACTTTAATTCATTTTATTACGCCTGGAACTCGTCTACATCCTCTCAGCCTGAAATAGCGCCTCTTGCAAGGCTGAATTCGTCCATTGAATATGCATTTACCGCATTTTCCTCTTACATGAACACATCTGAGAAGGAAATTTTCGGAAGTGTTTACGATTCCTTAAACGTTACCTCATACAGCAACTCCACCATAAGAAGGGATATTTTAGATAAAGTACTTTACAATGTAACTGAGCAGTACGGAACAGCTGATGAAGCAATATTCAACGCAACGTATTACAATTTCCTATTCAACGGGAGCGTACTTTCTCTATCGCAGAATATTACTGGAGAGATAATTGAGGAACATTCTCCATCCATTTCAACCTTGACACAATATCTCTTTAACGAAACGGGCCTGCAATTTGCCCATAGTTTCACGAATCTCACCGTTATAAACGACACTTTTCTAATAAACCAGATCTCCTCATCTAGGCTTAATGAATCCCTATCATCCCTATCCAGAACCTTCAACATTTCTTCAGAATCGCTTTATTCATCCCTCCTAAACAACTCTATTTCTTCGCTGAGACCTTATTTTATTGATTTCGCAGCCAAGAAAATTGATCCCATATCATCCTTGGTGAACACCAGTTCAGAGGATATGGTAAACTATTTCATATCCAATACCCCATACAACTCTTCATCTCATTTTTCCAGCCTTTTCCTTGAAAATCAGTTTAGGGGGTATCCATATTTCAACATTGCGAATCCTGAGAAATTTGTGCGGATAGCTAATGCTTCTAAGGGTAGCGTTGCTTCATCAATTCAAGGCAATTACACAGCCTCAGGGATTAGTTTTAATTCATCCTTATTCTCCCCGCTTGTTCCTGAAAATTTATCGGGATTTATGGTTTTGATATCTTTTAATTCACAATCACTCAACAGCTCTCAGCTCCAAATCGCGAATTCCTATATATCTGATCTTGAAAACAGGTTCAGCAACGTTCCCATATACTTCACAAGCGCAGACGAGATCGCTCACGGCATAGAGAAGACGGCCTATTCCGGTTTATTGTTTTCCCTTGTTATAGGTATAATTGTATCAATATTTATAGTAGGGATATACTTTAGATCCCCTATTCTAGCCCTGGTTCCATTTCTATTTTTTGCAGTTTCCTTCGGCATAACACTAGGAATAACGTACCTCGTATTCGGAATAATATTGAAGTCGAGCCTATCGTTCATAGTTACAACTCTGAGCTCTATACTCATCCTCGGACTCAGCACGGATTATTCTGTTTATATGCTAAACAGATACCTGAAGGAGAGATCTGAGGATAAGTTGGGGAGCACTATGGAGTGGGCAGGCCATGCTGTCTTCACCTCAGGTCTCACTGTTATAATTTCCTATACTGTCTTAGCCCTATTCAACGTACCCATAATAGGTGACGGTGGTTTTGTGAATGCCCTCGGTATCACCATATCGCTAGGCGTCGCACTCACGCTTCTGCCGTCGTTTGTGTACCTATTCGGCCCTAGGATCAGAGAGAAGAGTAGAATCTTGAATTTCAGGAAAGTAGCTAGGGTGAGCAGAGACCACAGGAAAATCCTTGTTGCTGTCCTAGTTCTTCTTTTCATAGGAGCAATCGTAATATATGAGATAACACCAACATCATTCGATCTCTTCAGCCTCGTTCCGAACAACCAAGGGAAGGCGGGGTATTACGATATAGTTAAATCTTACGGCGCCGATGAACTATCGCCTGCGTTCATCATATTAAATTTCACATCTCCTTTTTACTATAACAATTCATTCAACACCTCTGATCTTGAAATATTGAACAATGTATCTAAAAATCTGACGATGGACCCGTCAGTCTCACAAATTCAGACAGTAATTTACCCCTTTGGTTATAAGGTCAACATCCAGTCCCTTACAGGGAGCAGTGCAGCAGTGAATGCCACTATTAATAGATCTTTAACATTTATAGGCAAGGACAGGAGCACGGTTCTCATATATGTATACGGAAAGTATGTTTCCTACACGCAGCAGGGTATAAATTCGGTTGGGAAGATAGACCAGATAATGAAAAATGTTGTTCCAAAAGGCGTTTCCTACTATATAGGGGGACCTAGCCAAGACCTTATAGATAGCTCACAGAGTATAACATCTTCCACGTATAAGATAGTGGAGATCCTAGGTTCAATAATATTTGTTGTTCTAGCCCTGCAGCTGACATCAGTATTCACGCCCCTCAGGCTCCTCTTCAATGTTGGAACATCAGCACTTGTTGCCGTATCTCTCTTCTATATTGTATTCTACTACGTGGATCACCTACCAATAATAGTCTTCGGCCCCCTGTTTGTTATTGTAACACTTTTCGGCGTTGGCCTTGATTACGATATATTCTTAGTTACGAGGGCGAGAGAGGCTGTGATGAAGGGTAAGAGCGACGAAGAGGCTATAGAGGAGGCGATAGATGAGAACGCAAGCGTTGTCCTCGTCCTTGGCTTCATACTCTCGGGCGTATTCGGTTCCCTCATATTCAGTCCTATTGGTATCATAAAGGAGATAGGATTCTCTATAACTGTTGGTGTATTAATTGATACACTTGTCTCATGGCTGTTCCTGATCCCGGCGCTTATGCTCGTTATGAAGAAATATAACTGGTGGCCGTCCCACCCTGGGACCGTACGATAAAAAAATTTCACCTTCTGGCCGATACTTGGAAAAGTATTTTAGGAAATGTACTATATTTCACTATGACTTCTATAGAGTTGTTGAAAAACGTTGTTAAATCACTTGAACAGTTCCCTGATCTAAAAAAAGAGATAACATCGATGAACAAAACCTTCCAGTTCAACGTTTCGGACGGAAAACCATTTTACGTAACAGCATCTGGCAGTGATATAATTGTAGAAGAAGGCACAAAGCAACCTGCCTCGGCCACAATATCGTCCACGGACCAGGTCCTCTCGGATGTTTTTTCTGGGAAACTGGACGGTGTGCAGGCGTTCATGCAAGGGAAATTGAAAATAAGCGGCGACATATTTTCTGTGCAGAAACTGTCCTCTAGCATTCTAAAGGCAAGGAAGTGAACACGTGAAGGCCACTGTTGTCGGCGCTGGGGAGATGGGGAGGGGTATCGCTTTAGTTTTTGCACAGTACGGCAACAATGTTACTCTTGAAGATGCGTACAAGGAACAGCTAGAAAAGGCATCAAAATACATAGAAGAGAATTTAGCAAAGATGGTGGAGAAGGGTATAATAAAAAAGGAGGAGAGCGAAGCAATCAGGAGTAAGGTGAATTTCTCTTCATCCCTAGAGGAAAGTGTTAAGGGTGCGGATATAGTGGTTGAAGCTGTTCCTGAGATCGTTGAACTAAAGCAGGAGATATTCGCGAAGCTTGACAGCTTATGCCCTGCAAACACGATACTTGCAACGAACACCTCGAACATAAGGATATCAGAGATCTGTAAGAATGTAACGAGGAAGGAGAGAGTCGTAGGCATGCATTTCTTCAATCCTGCGAACAGGATGAAGCTAGTTGAGGTAATAAGATCTGAGTTCACGGATGACGGAGTTTTCCAGAGGGCGGTGAGTATTGCTGAGAGTATAGGGAAGGTGCCTGTTAAGGTGCTTAAGGATTCACCTGGCTTTGTGGTGAACAGGATCAATGCACCTGATATGCTCTTCTTCTGTCTTATCCTTGACAAAGGTATAGAAAAACCTGAGGAACTTGATGCGTACGCAAAATCTCAGGGACTCCCTATGGGCCCTTACGAGCTCATGGATTTCGTGGGCCTCGATACTGTTGTCCACTCGCTGGACTACTACGGAAAAACGCTATCCCCAGATTATGATAAGTGCACAATTCTTAGGAAGATGGTGAAGGACGGGAAACTAGGTAAAAAAAGCGGGTATGGATTTTATGACTGGTCATCGGGCCGTGCGAACATTCCTAAGGCACAGCCTTCTGAAAAGGTCACGATTATGGACTTGTTCGCAATTGAAATAAATGAGGCCGTTAAACTAATAGAAGAGGAAGTTGCACTGCCAGACGAGATAGAAACAGGCGTTAAATTAGGAATGAACAGGCCATTCGGGCCGATATCTGTGGCGAAGAGCATGACAAATGCTGAAGTTAAGAGGGCTTTGGAAAACCTCAGCAAAACCTACGACGTTAAGATATTCGAACCAGCAAGGTCCATAGCGGAAGGTAAACTAAAAGATGTGATATCAATAAAATCCTTCCCGAAAAAAGAGACGAAAGCTGAAGTGGTGAAGGTTGAGGAAAAGGGAAAGGAGGAGAAATATGCTACTATACTAGTTGAAAAGAGGGAAAATTTTGTCGCAGAAATCATCCTGAATAGGCCAAGGCACAACCTTATAAATTCTGATCTCCTTTCTGATCTAGAGAGCGCACTGAAATCTCTCTGGGACGACAGAGATGTTAGGGTAATTATAGTAAAGGGAAGT
>JAVYOD010000062.1:0-6429 GCA_038734825.1 Thermoplasmatales archaeon | reverse complement strand
TTTCGCCAACGAACCCGGAAAACCCAGGTATTGCAACAGATGCAAGGAAAGAGGCCAGAAGGAGAAAAGAAAGAAATGGTACCTGCCTAGCAAGACCTCCAAGTGAGCTCATATTTCTCGTACCAGTGGTCTTTTCAACAGAATCTATGAGTGCGAATATCATTGCTATTATTACCCCGTGTGATATGAGCTGGAATACCGCTCCAAAGTAGAGGAGCTGCGAAGCTATAATGTTAGAGCCAGACAGATAGAGGAAACCACCAACTGCTAGCGTCACGAAGGACATATGACCTATACTGGCATAGCTCATCATTCTTTTCATATCCTTTTGATAGAGCGCAACCAAACCTGAGTAAATTAAGGACAGAATACCAAGGGAGATCAATAATATAGGAATAGCTGAGCTTCCAGAGAATGAGGAATTCTCGAATATAGGTGCAAATATTACTAGCAGTCCAAATGCACCCATCTTAGAGAGGAGAGAAGAGATGAATATGGTTCCCTCAGGAGGAGATTCGACATATGCATCAGGTAGCCAGGAGTGGAGGGGAACAGTAGGAAGTTTTATAAGGAACGCGAGGAGAAAACCGAACAGGATGAATGACTGATAGAAAATTGGTATTTTTGATAGTCCAGAAATTAAAGTGGACATAGCAAAATTCGAAGCACCTTCTGAGAAATACATCGTAAATATGCCTAACAACATGAATACAGATCCAACGTGAGTGTAAATGAAGAATTTCATGGCAGCATAATTCTTATTCTTTCCACCCCATATACCAATTACAAAGAATGACGGGATAAGAACCATCTCCCAGAATATGTAGAACAGTATGAAGTCTCTAGATGTGAAAAGACCAACAAGTGAGAAGAGCAGGAATTGAAGTAGAATAAAGAATCCAGGGCTGCTAGAGAATCTCATTGGCAGGAATATTCCTACAAAGCTCATCAAAATCAGGAGAACTGAGCTTATGAAGTTTAACTGGAAAGTAAGGGTAAGGATTGAAAGAGAACCGTAGTTAAAGGACGTAAATGTCATGTTATTTGATAGGGTGAAAGCCAGTATAGCTAGGGCATAGATTATGGTGAGATATCTTACAACCTTCCCCCTTATTGCTATCGATAGAACCATTATTATGAATAATGCAAGTAGCAAGTATGTGATCTGAAATATCATTGTATCACTCCCAAGAGAATTAATACCCTTATTAGAATTAGAGTCAAAATTAAACCCACCAGGACAATAAGAGCGTACTGTCTAGCAAGACCTGTTTGTATCCTTCTCACTACCTTTCCCGCATTGGCGAAGAAGTACCCTATGAGATCTATGAACCCGTTTAACACCCTCTTTTCAAACCCATCTAAAGCAGCTGAGAAACCAAGAACTGCCCTTTCTGCTATCACATTTGTGTAAAAGACATCTATAAAGAATTTATTCTTGACTAAAATATATAAATCTCTTGCACCGTTCGCGGTTTTCTGAGGTATCGAAGAGTTTCTGCCATATGCATAATATGCCAGCCCCATCGCACCGAGCATAAGCACGACAGGTACAATGTCAAGTGATGAGATGGGGGATGTTTTAGCACCTAAGAATGAATAAAAACCGCTCTGGAAGACTCCAAAAATCAGTGAAAATACAGCTAGTATCATTATAGGCAACAGCATTATCCATCCGGATTCATGTGCGTGCTCTGCCGCATAGCTCCTAGGTTTCCCTAGTGCAACCCTGAAGAACATTCTGAAGGAGTAAAGTGAAGTCAGGAACCCTCCAATGGCTAGGAGAGACCAAGCCAGATATGAAACACTGAAGCTCGCACTTATTATGCTGTCCTTGCTGAAGAAACCGGCAGTGTACGGGAATCCTGAAAGCGCAAGTGCCCCTATAAACATGGCAGTTACTGTGAAGGGCATCTTCTTCCAAAGACCTCCCATCTTATTTATGTCCCTGATGTTCAGGAGGGCATGGAGGATTGAGCCGGCTGCAAGGAACAATAGAGCTTTGAAGAAAGCGTGAGCTTCAAGTTGATATATCGATAGACCTATACTCGTAGCGCCAAGGCCTAGACCAAGAGCTGCAAACATATAACCGATCTGACTTATAGTTGAATACGCAAGTATCCTCTTTATATCGTTAACAACTATCCCTATAAGGCCTGACAGTATTATAGTAAATACTCCAATGTAAAGAACGACTTCTAACGATACAGGAGTGAATATCGTATAAGTTCTTGCTACTAGGTATACCCCCGCTGTAACCATAGTGGCAGCGTGAATTAGTGCTGAAACAGTTGTAGGGCCCTCCATAGCATCTGGTATCCAAACATGTAGTGGAAATTGAGCGCTCTTACCTATTGCACCACCAAAGAGAAGGAGGGAAACTATGGTCCTCTGCCAGGCCAGATGAATAGAACTCAGGCCTGTTATGGAAATCGCAGCACCACCAGAGTATAATATCGCTGCGCCTATAGCTGCTATGAAAAAGATATCGCCCACCCTTGTAACTATAAAGGCCTTCTTAGCAGCTGAAGCTGCATTCGGTTTATAATACCAGAAGCCAATGAGAAGATAAGAACAGAGACCGACGAGCTCCCAGAATATAAAGAGCATCAGAAGGGAGTAGGAGAGAACAAGACCAAGCATAGAGGCAGTGAAAAGTACCATTTCACCGAAGAATACGTGTCTATTAGGATCTTCCTTCATGTAACCCACTGAGAATAGGATTATTAGGAATCCCACGAATGATACCATCAGGGTCATTATCATAGACAGATTATCTGCATATATTCCAAGGGGAACAGTAATCTGCATAGATGGGAGCCAATTGAAGTAGTTGATGATGACGACATTGTTCACGGTATAGGAGAAGAAAACGTATATGGAAATGATGAATGAAACTAATATAAGAGCTGTGCCTAGATACATTGAGTAGTTCTTCCTCAAGTAACCAATACCTATGACGAACGGAAATCCAACCAGCGGAATCAGAAAAATCAGATAGGTCAAAAGTACAGATAAATCCATTTTCACCACCTAAGTAGTTTCAAAACATCTAATCCTGCTGAACCTTTCTTCCTGAATACTGCAATAAATAAGGACACTGCTACAACTGTTTCAGCGGCCGCTATAACAAGCACGAAGAGGGTCAGATCGGCCCCCTCTGGTGTACCATAAAAGCTGGATGCACCTATAAGGTTGATCAAAGCAGCATTAATCATTATTTCTACAGAAATAAGAGCTTTCACGACAGTCTTCGAACTCAGAAATGAGTATATTCCAACTGACAGTATTGCTACGGAAAGAAATTCAACAGCCCCGATGTTCATTGGACCTGCTATGACGTCAACCACTCCTATCACCTCTTTCCCCCAAATACATTGCACCTAGCATTGCCGCTACCAACAAGAACGTCACAACTTCGAACGGGAGCAAATAGGTTGTAAATATTGAGTGTGTTATGCCAGTTGAAGGGCTCCCTGCGTTTACGGGAACAGTTCCATTTGGATATACAGCAGGCTGGATGAAGGATAGCATTATTAAGAATAACAGAATAGAGAGGATTATTGCAATTTTATTCTTCATCCAGATACCTCCTGGACATCATGACCGACGTTAGGATTAGCGTTATTATGGCACCACCGTATACCAGAATCTCTATTGCAGAGATGAAAAAATCCTCTAGGTAGAAAAATATTGCCGCTACGTCTGCGACCATAATAGTAAGCCAAAGTGTGGAATGAAGAAGGTTTCTGCTACCCGCTGCTAAAATCGCCATAGCTATTGCAACAACAGCTAAGATATAGAAGATTATCATTCTCTCTCCTCCCCGTGGAGCTCCACTTCCTTCTTTCCCAGTTCCAGAGGTGTGTATCTTGTGTTTTTCCTGGTGAAATGCACCTCCTCAACTTCCGCTTCTAATGTTATTGCCCCCGTAGGACATATTTCCTCGCAGAGATTGCAGTGAGTGCATATTGAAACGTCAACAGAAGGATAGATTTCCCTTTTGTTTGGATACTTCTTGTCGTATTCTTGGCTCTTTTCGTAATGGAAATCAACCATCCTTATTGTTCCGTTAGGACAGATCTGCTCGCAAAGTGTACAGCCTATGCAGGTGTCAACGTTTAGGAATACCCTTCCTGTTGTTCTTGCAGGATATTGAAGCTTTTCCTCAGGCACCTGCTTCGTAACTTTAGGTTTGAACCCTTCTTTGAATATTGTCCACATCCCTTTTGCGATGCCCCCTATTCCAGAGAGTGGTCCTGGGATCTTATCTTCTGTCAATCAGAACACCCCCCCAAAGTAAATGGCCAAGCCTGCACTTATGAGGAGATTTACTATGCTTATTGGAAGGAGGTATTTCCAACCCAGATTCAACATCTGGTCTACCCTAATCCTTCCGAGAGAAACCCACACAAGGAGGAATATTATCATAAATACTGCGCTCTTAACTATAAGCCACACAGTACCCGGGAATATTGGTCCTTCCCACCCTCCAAAATACATGACAGATATAACGAATGACGCGAGCGCCATGAAACCGAAATTTGCCATGTAAAATATGCCGTACCTCATTCCGCTGTATTCCGTTGAAAAGCCGCTTACGAGTTCGCTTCCGCTCTCAGGGAGGTCAAATGGAGGAATAGATTGCCTAGCGATCATAGCTAGGAAGAATACTAAGAAACCCAGAATTTCAGGGACAACGAATGGAATAATATGCTGTGCCTCTACGATTCTGTCTGCGTTGTAACTGCCTGCTAGTATGATAACTGATATCAGCGAGATGAGCATGGGTACCTCATAGGCCATGTCCTGCGCCGCTGATCTTAAAGACCCGTACAAGGAAAACTTGTTGTGCGATGACAATCCACCAATTATCTCACCTATTGGCGCAACGGTCATGAATGCAATTAGAAACAGGATGGTGTAATTGAAATTTACAACCATCAAATTCAGTATTGAAACGTTCCCAAATGGGATGAGAATGAAGCCTAAGACTACAGGCGTAAAGACGATATAAGGTGCCATCTTGAATGCAATCCTGTCCGCTGTTTTTGGTGTTATATCCTGCTTTTGGATGAGTTTGAAAACGTCTGCAATAAGCTGCAATGACCCCCATTTCCCAACCCTATTAGGGCCAATTCTATTTTGAACATCTGCCATATATTTTCTGAAAACGTAGACCAGGATAACGACGACAACCATAGCCAGGATAAAAACAATCAAAACCTCAACAATCGCGACTATCAAGTACGCAATCCAAAGCCCTATGGGTATTCCATGGTATGTAAAGTGAGTAAAATTTATGTGGAGAAATTTTAGAATACCGTATAATATGCTCATCAGGAAGAAGAATAATGTCATCTATCCACCTCCCCGAATACTGGATCTATTGAACTTATAGATGCCGTCAGATCAGCGATTTTATAACCCTTTAACATCGTTGGTACCGATGACAGATTGGCAAAGCTTGGGCTTCTTATTCTTACTCTATATGGTATCGACGAACCATCGCCTATCAGGTAAATACCGAATTCCCCCTTGGGCGACTCTGTGGGAATATAGGATTCGCCATTAACTTTGAGTCTCACAAGCATAGGTTTAGAATATTTTTTATTGTAAAATTCACCACTTGGGATTTTTTCAAGCACCTGCTTGACTATTTTCGCACTCTGTCTCATTTCCTCAACCCTGACGAGGAATCTGGCGTAGACATCGCCCTCCTGTCTTGTTGGTATTTCGAAATTCACTTTATCGTAAAACAGGTATGGACTGTCCTTTCTTACATCTCTTTTAATTCCAGAAGCCCTCTGCATTGGGCCAGTTACGCCGTAAGAGAGGACATCTTCCCTTGATAATTTTCCTACTCCTCTTGTCCTCGCAACATATATGTAACTTTTCGAGAAGATTGATGATATCTCATTAAGTTTTTTTATAAAATCGGATTCCCATTCTTTTATCATTTCTATAGATTTTTCCGTGAGGTCAGAGTAAACACCACCTATTGCGAAGTAGTTGTATAAAAGCCTGCTTCCCGTTATTTCATCGAATATTCTCAGTATCCTCTCCCTCTCCCTCCAGCAGTAGAAAAATGGGGTAAGCATACCCATATCAAGGCCATGTGTACCCAGCCAAACTAAATGTGATGCAATCCTGTTCAGCTCTACCATCATCATCCTTATCCATAGGGCTCTCTCAGGGACCTGAGCATCCATAAGATTTTCCACCGAAAGAACATAACCTAATTCCATATTGAGGGCTGCAACATAGTCAAGCCTGTCCATATATATGAGTGCTTTAGGGTAGGTACCCATTTCTGATAGTTTTTCCGCGTTTCTATGCAAGTACCCTATGATTGGCTGTGCATCAACAATTATCTCTCCATCTAACTTTACCTTTATTCTTAGGACGCCGTGTGTGGAAGGGTGCTGC
>JAVYOD010000061.1:0-6451 GCA_038734825.1 Thermoplasmatales archaeon | reverse complement strand
TGATTCCAGAGCTAAGCCCTGGAAAATTGACGATCTTTATATTTATAAAACTTAAGAACGGGGTTACTTTTTTATTTTTTCTATACCGTAATTCTGTAAATCTCCCTGAAGAATGGCCATAGTATTACTGAAGCCATGACAAATCCACCCACGACGAGGAATGAATCTGATACCGAGGTTAGCTGTATTATGGCACCTCCAAGCATTCCAGATGAAAATGTCGCTGCCACGGAAAATGTGTTAAAGGCACCTGATATCCTTGCCATGAACTCCTGGCTGACGATGTGGAGCATTGAGGCTCCGTATATCACGTTGGCAATTCCAACCAGTATGCCTATAAAGACCGCCGGGATCATCACAAAGAATATGGAGTTAAGGAAGGAAACTAAAGCAATCAATGCACCTGTAAAGAAGAAAATTACCATGGATATAACGCCAAGCTTCCCCCTTATTTTATTTGCTACAAAAGACCCTACGATCAGCCCGAGGATGAACATGGAGAATACTATGCTCGCATAAATTGAGGGGAGATGGAACTTAATTTGGACCAACGAAATGAATATGATTCCTATAGTTCCGAACGTTATGTTGAGTACCAGGACTATTATCATCAGTTGAACGATCTCCTTGTGCTGCCTTATGAAAGTTATCCCGTCCTTCATGGACTGCATTGCGCTCGCTTCCTCAGGCTTAAACTCAGTGGAAATAAAAAATAAGGGTATTAGAGCAACCACGAAAACTGCAATCAGCGCTTCAAACGTGTGATAAAAGCCTAGGAGAAGGATAATGCCTGAGAGAAGATAGCCCGCACCTTCAGCTATATAATTTGCCATTGAAGTGATGGATGTACCCCGCTTGTACTGCTCCTCTGTGAGAAGCTCCTTCGTCCAGGTAGCTCTTATTGAATTTATCACGTCAGACGTTATCCCCAGAATGAAGCCGCTGGCATATATTGAGAGAAGTATTATCGGAAGTGAATCGAGATAGAAGCCGTAAAGCACAGTGACAAGAAAAACTGCTCTAAGTATGCTCACAAGTAAGGCTATTGCTTTTTTTCTTGCAGATCTGTCGATGAGAGCGCCGATTATGAAACTGAAGAAAAGGGGGAGCGAAAGTATTCCGTCTCCAAGACCGGCAAGAAAGGCATTCTTCGTTTCGTACAGAATTATCCAGATGACAATCAGGTTAAAGGAGGCAAGACCAAACCTTGAAATGCCGACGTTAGCGACAAGATACTTGAACCTTGAATCGAAGCCGAGAGATCTGCCTTCCACCTCGTCCTATAGGTGCATTGTAAATAAGCATTCCTCATATTTTTAAGTCAAAAAATTTTGAGGGAGATTAGGTAAATGATCAGGCCGCATAGCATGTAAAGGCCTCCTATCGCTAAGTAGATCAACGTCATAATAAGCTGCTGCTTGTTTATGTAAGTCGCATCAGCTTCGCTAAGTGACTTCTTGAAATTCTGTTCTAGCTCCTTTTTGTAAGTGGATGCACCGAAGTCATACCAAGCGCCGAAGAACATCACTAGGACCGCAGAGATGAACAGCACATCTGGCATAACTATGAAGAATGTCCTTATACCGAGGAATGAAAAGTAAATCGCGGGGGAAGCTATCATTACTGCGAGGATCTCGAGCGGCGGTTTCGAATATTTCCACCTAGCTTTCCTTACAGCCTCCTTAACGCTCTGGTTTACCAGGTTCAGTACATCGTCCTTCTGTCTTGACATCACAACTTCTTGTGTATCTGGGACAGTTCCTCCTGAGAAAAGTGGCAGTAATACCAGTGATCGTTACCCAAATCCCTCCTTGGAGGAGGAATATCCCTGCATTTATCCTGGGCATATACGCACCTGTTCACGAAGCGGCATCCCTTCGGTACATCTATCGCGTTTCCTATTTCACCAAGTATTTCCACTGACTTTGGATCCCAGTCAGGGGAGGGCCTTGGAACAGCCTTGAGGAGCGCCTTCGTATAAGGATGAGCTGGATTTTTAACAACATCCTCCGTCTTCCCGCTCTCAACACCTTTCCCTAGATACATTACTAAAAGACGATCGCACACATACCTGGCAGACGCTAGATCGTGAGTTATGTAAAAAACAGTGATCCCGAACTCCTTCCTCATGCTTAGTATAAGGTTCATGAAACCTATCCTGAGAGATACGTCAAGCATAGATATCGGTTCATCCATTACAATGAACTCCGGTCTCAGCACCAGGGCCCTCGCTGCTGCAACCCTTTGCCTTTCTCCGCCAGAAAGCTCGTGAGAAAATCTCTCAAAGTAGCTCTCAGGAGGTCTTAAGTTAACGATGTGTAACGCTTTTGCTATCATATCTCTTGCCACAAGAGGATCCCTAGTTACCTTATGTGCTATTATAGGTTCGTTCACGATGTCGTACACAGACATCGTTGGATCTAGAGAGTCATAAGGATCCTGGAATATGAGCTGTGTATACCTTCTGAGCATCCTTATCTCATCTGACCTTTCCTTCACTGAAGTAATATCTACCTCCAGATTACCACCATCATTTTTTGGAAACACATACTTAACATGTCCGCCAGTTGCCTCAAGGAGTTTCAGGATAACTTTGGCGAGCGTTGTCTTCCCTGATCCGCTCTCACCTATAACGCCAAATATTTCCCCTTTCCTTATATTTATTGAGATATCGTCTACGGCCCTGACGTATCTCGCACCCTGTTCACGTGAGAACAGTGAACCTGCTGCGGATGATCTGAGTGTGAAATACTCCTTGAGATCTGATGTTTCCATTATTATATTTCCGGTCTGCGTTGCAGTTACTTCCGACGCTGGTTCACCCGGATCTGAATCTACGTTTACCCCCTTTAGTTTCTCTGCGTAGTGGCACCGGCTAAATCGTCCCGGCTCTACCTCCCTTAGCTCTGGAGTCTCTTCAAAGCACCTCTTGTCGGCGTAAGAGCATCTGTTAGCGAAAAGGCAGCCCTTTCTTTCAGAGTAAGGATCTGGAGTTTCACCTGGGATACCTGTCATCTTCCTCTTGGCCTTTTCCAGAGAGGGGTAACTTCTCATCAGAGCAAGAGTGTATGGGTTGAGTGGTCTCTGGTAGACATCCCAGGTCGGACCGCTCTCCATAACCCTCCCTGCGTAAAGAACCATAACCTTCTTTGAAAGTTGAGCTACAACGCCAATGTCGTGAGATATAATCATCATTGCCTTGCCACTGGCGCTTTGAATTCTCTTCAACTCCTCTATGATCTTCGCCTGGATGACAACGTCGAGACCCGTTGTAGGTTCATCAGCTATGATAAGGCTAGGTGAAAGCGAGAGCGCCATAGCGATCACAGCTCTTTGCTTCATTCCACCGCTAAGCTCGTGCGGGTAAGCCTTCAGGACGGACCTGTTAAGCCCTGCAGATTCAACAACTTCAATGCATTTCCTCCTGATCTGTTCGTCATTCAGTTTTGTATGTATCTTGAAAACCTCGCTAATTTGCTTTTCTATCGTATATGCGGGGTTGAAAGCGTTCATTGATCCCTGGAAGACCATGGAGACATCCTTCCACCTTATTCTCAGTAGCTTTTCGTAGAGTATTTTCCTCTGTGATCTTTTCAATTTCCTGTACAGCTCTCCAGATATCTTTTCTCCGGTGACTTCCTCGCCCCTAACCTTGACTGAGCCGGTGACAACTCCATTGTCTGCGATCATTCCCATGATCGCTGTGGCGAGCGTAGTTTTCCCGGATCCGCTTTCACCGATAATTCCTATGGTGTCTCCTTCCATTATGTCTAGGTTCACATCTTCAAGCGCCCTGATACGGCCGTCGTAGGTCTTGAATGTTACGCTGAGATTATCTATCGTCACTATTGGCCTTGAAGTCATACCTGAAACTTCTTTCTGAACTACAGCTTCAGTCAATTTCATCTCCTCCTTAGTCTGGGGTTCACGAGCTCATCAACTCCCCTCGACAGGAATATGAACCCCATGACGAATAGAGTTAATGCTATGGTCGGCGGGAGAACCCACCATGGGGCAACAGCAGCTAGATAATAATTGTCGTAGAGAGGATTAAGCATGCCACCCCAGGTTAATATTGTAAGAGGCGCAATTCCAAGGAACTGGAGCGTAGCTATAGCTCCGACTGCCCCGCTTATACTTATAGATGTCAAGTATATGAGGAGCGGAGTTATGTTAGGCATCATGTGCCTTCTTAATATCTGAAGAGTCCCTGCTCCCGAAACACGGGCCGCGTCAACAAAAGTCCTCTGCTTCACGCTCCTGATTATACCGAGTATTGTAAATGTTGTGAAAGGCCAGGCCGTGAAACTAAGGACAAGTATTATGTTCGTGAGGGAGGGTTTGAGAACAGAAGTCAACGCTATCAGCAGGGCAAGACCTGGTATGAGGTAAATAACAAGTGTAATCGTGTCTACCGCTACAGATATGAACCCCCGATAATAGCCTATTATCATACCGAAAATTATTGCTACGATGATCCCGATCAGTCCAACGGCGACCCCTACGATCCAATCAGGTGCAAAACTTCCGATAAACTGTGACCACACATCGTTACCCTCGCTGTTCGTACCTAGAGGGAATATGTTCCCTGAGGGTGTGTGGAATGTAGGTGGGATCGGGTTTATAGATACCCCAGAAGCTGAATAAACGTAGATGTAGCCGTTACCTCCTCTGAATGTGATGGATTCAGTGCCAGTAGCTGCATTTAGAATAAGCTCTGGCTGTGTTATACCTTTCATTCCAGACTTTGGTAGCATGCCCCAGTAGAACGGATTCTTGCCAAGGCTTCCTGATAGGGAATAGAGGGCCCCATCAGTTGATGAAATCACATATGCGTTGGAGCTGGGATCGTATATAGGCTTATAAGAATACTGTCCTACTCCTGATGCAAGTGATACCTTACCCAATATGTGATTTGGTCCATTGAGCACATAGCCTTCAGTGCCAGATATTATCAGTACGGACGAAGGGAAGCCTGTGCTTCCGTAGGACGAGGAGATTGACGAGATCTGAGCTGGTATAGAATATATCATTGAGGAGGTGCCGTTTGACGCATATATTCTATACAAAGAGCTAGACGTTGAATTGTCTACAACGGCCAGGATTGAATTATAAGGTGCAGGGGATCTCTGATAAGCTAATGGTATCTGTATCTGTCCTGTGAAATCTCCTCCAGAGATATTTGAAACCCAGGCGAGTGTACCGTTTATGTGGTAGGCGTACATTGAACTACCTGATGTCATTATGACAAGCTGGTTTCCGCTTGATGAGAAATAGGAACCGTAGAATGTAAGGCTAGATATACTTGTAAATGGAAGATCCTTGCGCATTGTGACCTTTAAGCCAGAGTCCTCTATAACAACGAGCTGAAGCCCTGTGGCATTCTGGGTCACAGCAACGATCCTTCCAACATTAGATGTTGCTCCAGGTATTGAAGAGCTGTAGTAAGGTATAGAAGGTATACTTGGTTGATCTACGGGCAGAACACTCGATACTGGCGGCAGGGCAAATTTCTCGTTCAGCGAAAGATTTTCCATTGAAACGATCTTAGGTGTAGTCACAGCCCCAGAGGATGTGAGATCTGATATCCTCGCGAGAACTATTTGGCCAGATAACGTAGTTACCATTATGTAATTTGCCATGATCTGAGTTCCTGTGAAAGCATTAGCACCCTCTATCAAGGTGAATACAGCCATGTTCTCAGGCTGGGAATTTAGAGTTAGGTTTGCAACGTCTACAAGTTTCCCTTTCGTTGTGTTTGAGGGTGTAGCTAGCTGAAGTGCGACAATCTTTCCGTTCTCGTTTATTGAATATACCCAGTTGCTACCTGTTATTGTTATTGACGATCCGTAACTTGAAATCTGGGACGAATCTAAAGATATGTTTCCGGCGAAATTCTCTGAGAGAAGCTTAGGTACAGTAGTATCTATGGAGGGTGCCACGTACGTGCTCGGATTGCTCTGGAGCTGTATTGCCGGGGATATTATAGCTATCACAGCTAGAACTAGAATTATGTAGAAACCTGCCTTACCATATGGCGAACTGTAAAAAATCTTCCACTGTTTCTTAAGTCTCGCGAGCCTGAAATTCATTCTCTTTCTCCTTAATTCCCGGAGAACAGCCTTTTCGTCTTCGCGCTGTGACATTTGAAACACCTACAACTTTATCCTCGGGTCGAGCCACGCATGTATGAAATCAACTAGGGAATAAGTGATTATGGTGACAAGTGATATTATGAAAAGCGCACCCTCAGCAAGCGGATAATCAAGTTCTAGTGTCGCGTTGTAAAGGAGGTGGCCAATACCCGGGTATGAGAATATGATTTCAACGACAACAGCTCCGCTCATAAGGAGTGCAAGTTCCAGGGCCATTCTGGTGCTTATAGGTATCATAGCATTCCTCGCGGCGTGGTGGAACATGATATTCCCCTCTCTTACACCCTTAGCCCTTG
>JAVYOD010000060.1:0-6550 GCA_038734825.1 Thermoplasmatales archaeon | reverse complement strand
ATACCGGACTGGTATGCATTAAGCGAGGAAGAACGTAACCTGCTAATGATGAAGGAATACATGGAATACGAAGAAAGTAAGAAAGACAACAAAGTAATCCTAGAAGTATGGTATAATACTGTCATAGGTTTCATAAGGTTCCCCTCTGAAATAGTTGCATCATTCCCTGAAGGAAGGGTAACACCTTCCAACTACAACCAAATAAGGGACAGGGTTGCAGCTGAATTGAGGAACAATCCAGAGAAGTGGATACGGCCGGTATAACCACTTCTCTATTTTTTTGAAATATGTTTTCCTCTACATAAAGGAAATATTGAATGATTTGTCAATCATTCAGTGCATTTTCCCTTTCCATATAACTGATATTCAGGTCAGCTGAATATTCTCAGGGCACCTTCATGATACAGAAACTGTCTATTATAAAGCGTATCAACACATCGCTAAAATGGAAGAATAACATGAAGTATTCAGTTGAAAATATGATGCGATACTAGGAACAGCAGCACCAGAGGAGTAATCCAGAAGCAGGATTCTCATCATATAAGAGAACAACTGGAGGTCTGATATATCATAGAAGGAAGGACAGAAGAGAAACGTCTGGGTTCTGCAAGAGACTCCTTCCACAATCTTATGCTTTTACATGGCTAGGGGGATTTTTGTCCCAATACCGTTTTTTCTAGTTTCTATATAGATTTCATATTACCACTCCATAATTGCATCAACACGGCATTCTGCTTGTAAACTTGTAATTTATTAACCATTTTGCCTTTTAATCCTTAACTCAAGCTTTTTTACGTAATATGTCGAGATCAATTTTCAGATCCGACACCAGGTCTTTCGCTTTTTTGATATCTCGCTCATGATCTCTCCCTTCTCCATCCTGTATATTTTTATTAAGGACAGAATTAGAAGAATATCCCTCACACTGTATTTCCCATCTATCATTTTCAGAGTCTGGAAGTGCAGGTACAGTGAAAGAACGTTCAGGAACGTGTACGTGAACATCATGTGGTCACCCCTGAGATATGAACGATCGGCCTCGAGATCGTTCTTGTACACATTGAATACATACTCGACATATTCACGCTGCCTGTAAAGCCCGTAAATTCTTTCTGGTTCATCGTTTAGATCTGAAAGTCTTCAATTCTGAGGAGGAAGTCCTTCTCCTCCTTTGATCTCAGGACAAGATCCTCAAACATATAGACATTATTTTTACGCTTTCAGTACTTCATTGGCCTTCCATCGTACAGAAACACATTCATGAAATGATCGGGTTCCGGTATGAGGGATGAATTCCTTCACAGTGGTATGATATAGCTGAGATGTTTATTCCTCAGCCTCTTTATGTTATCTGAAGAAAAGAATCCTTTATCCGCAACAATCTCGCATTTCTTAATACCCGCCATATCAATTGTCTTTGACATTGCTGAAACATCATCTATTGCGCCTGGGAAGAATTCTTATGAATGTGGGAATTGTTCTCGTTGAGGAGAATAACATCATAACATTGATCTGTGGAAGATGCATTCCCTTTGAATTATGACCAACTTCAAGTAATGACATGTTCTCTGATCTTGAGAATATTACAGTTGAATCCATGAGGGCATATTCTTCCTTCTCTGTGAGTCTTTTCTCATGACACTTACACTCCGATCTTCCGGAAGCGATTAAAGCATTCCTGATAATGAATCAGGAGACATACTTTAGTCCATTATCCGGGAAAGATATGTCTTCTCTTACGGGTAGTGCACAGACTTCATGGGTAATGGCCGTATGTTCCTCAGAATAACGTAAGATATGATCCTTTCCCACACGGTTGGATGTATCTCCTTGAGAGCAGGTAATACCGTCTTCTACGCTATTCCATGGAGAAGGGCAATATTCCCGTATTCATGATCGGATCTCACAAGTCCCATGGATCGTGTCTTCACTATACCCTCATGCCTTACAACACCCAGATACTGCCCTGTGATCTTATCGGCCCTCTTCTTCTCCCTATTCCATCTACTACTCATCTCATAAGCATCGTAGTTCTGGCCGGAAACCCGAATCTCAACACCCTTTGTCTTGTATTTTCTAACCCAGTCAGGGAGCACTGTCATATTACACAGTATATGTATAAAGATCTTTCGCAATAAGACGGGGTGCCATCGAATAGGCATTCGATGGAAATTAAAATGCTAGAACATGTGCACCCTATTACGCAAAAAACGTGGAGTTAGGGTTTAAATATGGTAAAAGTATATCTGCAAACCAAAAGGCCTTAATAGTCGAAGGTGATGACAAAATCAGTGAGGTGCCGGTCTTACTCTGATACAAACAATCGAGTCCGCCACAGAGAATTTTCATCGAACACATGAAAGCTGGAGGGAGGTGAATCCTATTGAACACAAACCGGCTTGACAGTGACACGAACGTGAACAAGGGATCTTCAATAGTTCTCGAAGCTTCTGGGATTCATTTTGCCTATGAGAACAAGTATACGGTTTTCAATGACATAAATCTTGAGATAAGGGAGAATGAGTTCGTTGGCATTGTGGGCCCTTCTGGCATTGGGAAATCCACATTATTGCGAATATTAGGAGGCTTTCTCAAGCCAACTCGGGGGCAGATATTACTGATGGGGAAGAGAATCACAAAGCCCACGCCTGAAATTGTTCTAATTCATCAGTCGATAATTACCTTCCCTTGGATGACCGCACTTGAAAACGTTAAACTTTCGCTAAGAACGAAAAAAATGTCTGACGAAGAGATGGAAACCAAGGCGCGTTTTGCCTTAGACCTTGTGAATCTCCAGGGGTTTGAGAATTTCTATCCTAAGGAGATGAGCGGTGGAATGAGGCAAAGGGTCGCGATTGCAAGAGCACTGGCCTCTGATCCATATGTAATCCTTATGGATGAACCATTTGCGCACCTAGATGAGTTAACTGCAGAGGGACTTCGCCAGGAAATCTATAACATTCTTTTTTCATCGGATAATCCACTTAAAGGAGTTGCATTGGTCTCGCATAACCTTACCGAGGTACTTGAACTTGCAGATCGAATATACATTCTGAACAATCAGCCTGCCACAGTTGTCGGCACGGTGAATGTCGATATGCCTAGACCTCGAAACCCCAGAAGCGACATATTCAACCAATATCTTGATAAGCTGTACGGATTCCTAACACCCGTGGGAGCAAAAAACAAATGAACTCCATACTCCTCATCCTGTTTGCAGTGCTTGCAACTTCTGGGAGGGTTCTTGGTCTTATATTACTATCCATCGTCATGGGCTGGCTTTTCGCCTATGCGGCAATAAAGGGCAAAATATTTGAAAACATATACATCTCTCTCATAGAAGTCCTCGAGTCTGTTCCTGTGATCTCTTTTTTTCCTATAGTTCTAATAATTTTTGTGGATCATATTGGTGGGCCACTTGGTGTCGAGTTGGCTGCAGATTTTTTAGTTTTTACAGCGGTTGTATGGAACATTTGGGTTGGAGAATACCAGGCGTTCAAGACGGTCCCAAAGGAAATGGAGGAAGTAACTCAAAATTACAGGATGGGATTTGTTTCAAAGATGAGATATCTTTACATTCCTTTCTCTATACCTAGAATAACGGCCAACCTTTTTCCAAGCGTTTCTGACGGTTTCTTCTACATAACCGTGAGCGAGGTTTTTGCCATAGGTGTCCATACATATTCTACATTCGGGATAGGTTCAGTTCTTTCTGGATATATGTCAACAGCAAATGTCAACGGAATAGTGCTTTCCCTCCTGATAATGGGCATTGTTGTAATCCTCATAATACTCGGTTTCAGGGAGTACGCAAAAAGAGCCGTCGCAAAATATACGCTCGATACTGATGCACCCATACTCCGGAGAGGAAGATTAAGCATTCGACAGACATCAAGGGCGCATTTCGTTTCAGCAATAAACCCTTTTTCCAGGATAGCAAGGTATTCGAGGGGAAGATCGTCGCAGCGAATCGCACAATACAAAGAGAGCGCTAGAACCGAAAATATATCGCACTATGTGTGGATGGCGATCGGGATCACTCTTCTGATCCTGATTGTGTACGGTGCATTCGCGCTAGTTTCTTCTGTTCAAGCGTCGGAATGGTACACATATTTTTCCGCCACTCCTCAAATTATTGTCGCCCTTGTCTTTGATTATGCAAGGGTTATTACAATATTTGTCGCTTCATTTATAGTTGCGATCTTCCTTGGTTATTATTTTGCTGTGAATAATAGGGCTGAGTCTGTTGGAGTTCCAGTTATACAGACATTCAGCGCATATCCGGTTCCAATATATTTTCCCTTTGTTTATGCTGCATCTTTCCCCTTTGTCTCGAAATATTTTGGTCCTTTTTCAAGTGAGTTCTATGTTCTTGGTGTTGGTTTTGTGTCAACGTTTTATTACATATTTTACAGTTTCTGGATGGGCGTTAAATCGCTGCCTGTAGAATATTTCGAACTAATGCGCAACCTGAACCTGGGATTTTTTTCCAAACTCAGGAGAGTAATATTGCCTGCAACCTTTCCGTATCTGATTTCCGGGATCTCGTCAACGATTAACAGTGCCTGGGGTGGACTGATGATAGCAGAATACTGGCCAAACATAATCCACGATCACACGCTTGAGGTTCATACAGGGCTCATGAAATTTATATCGATTCAAACATCTTCCGGAAATATAGGCCTTGCTGGATGGGCGTCCTTCATCTTCGGAATAGTTGTTATAATATATTCAATATTTTTCACGAGAAGAATGATGGACATCGCGAGGAAAAGATACGTTGCTGAAGAGGGAATTTTTGCAGCTTAAATGCACAGTACAGATCTTTTGTAAATGAAAAAGGTAGGTTTTATCAAAAATATTCATAGTAAATTTTAATATTATCGAGTGCATATTAAATTGAAATGACAGAAGTTGTTGATCCAAACGCAAGGATCGCCGACCTTGTTGGGCTTCTTTATGTGTTAAGCACTATATTCGAGTACAGGACAGATCTTTATAAACTTGAAAAGGAAATGGAGGTGGATATAGATGACCTCATGCCAATCGTTTACACTGGAGCGCGCCTTGGTTTGGTGCTAGCTGAATCTGGCGACATAAGTGTTACGCAAAAAGGCAAAGAGTATCTGAAAGCGAGTATCAAAAGCAGAAAGGAAATACTAAGAAAATCTCTTGTGAATCTTGAACCTTTTAAAACTGCATTAGCTCTGGGTGAGTTCGATCTTGAAAATCTTCAGGAGGAACTTATTAAAAATAACGTCCAGACATTCAATTCTCCCTCCGGGCGCCATGACCTGGAGGTCATTCTTATAGAGTGGGGAGTTTATTCCGGGCTTCTCAGGAAAACTGATGAAGGATTTTCTGTTGCGAAGGCCTGATTTGTTGCATATTCATAATGGATCTCGACTGGAAATTGTGTGAGATCGAGATTATAGGTTCCAATACTATAATAAAAAGGGTCAATCTCCCTGAAAAGTTGAAATTTATAGATCTTTGAGGATTCCGAGTAGCTCTCTCAATTTGATGAGCTACTCATCACTAGGAGCTAAAACTGCGAAAATATTGACGAAATCCCTCCTGAATGATCGTTTCTCTTTATTTTCCTCTTATTTTTCTGATAATTGTAATAGCTTTAGCTATACCTTCATAATATTCAGTGCAAACAAATAAGGAAGCAAGAAAACATGAACTACACCCTTACCCTCCTTGATAGTAATACCAGTGTATGAGAGAAGTGGAATACACTCTTCATTATTGCAAATGGATATTTAACTAAAGCTCTCTTCCTTGATATCCTATTGTTCCTTAATACATCGTCCCATAAATCGTTCCAGTCCCTTTTATCCTAAGTCTTTGTCATATAGGGATCCTATATTATATTTTAAAGCCTAACATGGTTTTTAAGCCTAACATGGCACTGGGACAAAAGTCCCCCTAGCCATGTAAAAACATAAGATTGTGAATGATTCCCTCGCAGAATCCGGAAGTCTTTTTTCTGTCCTTCCTTCTCTGATATATAAGACCTCTAGTTGTTCTCTTATCGGATGAGAATCCTGACTCAGAAGCATTCCTTTTGAAGTATTCCCTCAGATAGTTCATCGGTCATTGATGAACTTTTTTTGCTATCCTTCCACACCTTCTTTCCCCTTATCCTTTAGTTGCTCTTAGGAATGATGAATATCCTCCTGTTTTCATTGAAATATTTAAAAATGCTCTGTCCTGAGTAGTATTTGTCCAGTCTGACGCTTTACCGACTTACATCCTCGTATTAATATCCATGAAGCGAAGGAATAGACGAACCTGCCTTCCTTAGATGATTCGCTATCCCTCTTATTGAATAGTGGTGCTTCGCTACAGTGATGGAATAACCTGTTCCATCACCTGATGCATCTACGGAAGATATTCTTCTTTTTAGGAACTGACGAACAGGTTGTTGAGCATATTAAAAGAGGGTCTGAACACAGCCTCTCCACAGTTTTGTAACTTATATTCTTCTCTATTCCCAGGTGTGGAAGAAGGTATGCTTCCTTCCGGTTGCTAAGGCGGAATA
>JAVYOD010000059.1:0-6778 GCA_038734825.1 Thermoplasmatales archaeon | reverse complement strand
AGGAGGGCGATTCTCTCGCAAACGTGCAGGTTGCGAAAAAGATGATAAATAGCGGACGAGAATTTATTCCTGGAATGAAGGTCTCGTGGATAGTCGTAGACAGCAAGAAGAGACCTCAGCAGGTGGAGCCATACTATCCAAACGTCCAGTTCAACTTCAAACCGGATTATGATTACTACGCTGACAGGGTTGCACAGACGTTGTCAAGGGTGACTGAGGTGTTTAACGTTGATGAATCATCTCTAAAAAGCAATCAGGTCAGGAAGAAGAGCACGCTTGAAGATTTCTTCTAATCTCAGTGACAGAAATTTCGTAAATTAATCCTAACCTTTCACCAGCAAGCGCTCGCAGCTCCGAACTTTCTGAAAAGCGGAATCTGGTAGAAATATTATTTATTCCAATTGGAAATAAACTTTGTGCTCCGGCAACCTGCGGGCGTAAATATATCTCTCTGCATTTATCGTTCAGAGGGGAATGACAGGGTTATAAATGGGAGAGTATTTTACTCTGGCAATTATTTTGAGGTTGTTGAGTCTTATGGCATCCCTGGTACGCCAGCTGTAGCGAATATCGTGAGAAACGAATACCTAAGTCTCTATTACGTGCAGGAGCCAGAACTAGATGATTTGCAGCGTTCAATTCTTTGCATGATTATGTCCGCCCTTCCTGAAATTGTTATGAGCAAGAGAAAGATTGGTCGCATTAATACGGATATTATAAAAGATATAATAGTAAAATCAGTGGAAGATTCCACAGCTTTAGATAAAAGTAGTATTGAAAAAATATCATATTACATCCTGCGAGACACAACAGGATACGGTACCATAGATCCTCTGATTAGAGATCCGCAGATTGAAGATGTATCATGTTCAGGTCCAGAGATGCCAATATACGTATATCACAGATCGTACGGAAATCTAATGACAAACAGGACTTTTAAATACGGCAGGCAGTTGGACAACTTTGTCGTCTCCCTTGCTCAAAAAGGGGGAAAAATGATCACGGCATCAGAACCTATATTGGATTCTACAACTCCAGAGGGACATAGGGTCAGCGCAACTTTGGGGAAGGAGGTCACATCAAGGGGTTCCTCATTTTCCATAAGATTATTCAGGAATAGTCCTCTTACTCCAGTTGATTTAATAAGAACTGGTACTGCTACCTCGGAGCTCATGGCATTCCTATGGCTTGCAGTTGAGACGAGGAGAAATATACTGGTGATTGGTGAGTCTGGAGCAGGCAAGACCACAACTCTTAATGCTGTTTCATTTTTCATACCCCCCTGGTCAAAATTGGTGAGTATAGAGGAAGTAAGAGAATTAAACATTCCCCACAGAAACTGGATACCAGCCGTGACTAGGGGGATATCAATAGGAGAGAGGGAGCAGGAGCCGAGTTCCCCGGATGTCATAGATATGTTTGATCTACTCCGGATGGCACTGAGGCACAGACCGGAATACCTGATAATAGGTGAAATCAGGGGGAGGGAGGCCTACAGTCTATTCCAAGCGATGTCCACAGGACAAACTACCTTAGCTACAATCCACGCTGACTCTTTACAGTCTCTCATCAACAGGCTTGAAAACCCGCCCCTTAGCATTCCAACTTCGATGCTCTCATCTATAGATATCCTAGTGAAGGTTTCCCAGGCTAAGTTTGCAGGGAAGGTTGGGAGAAGAATTTCTGCTGTTACTGCTATGGGAGGATTAAGCAAAGAATATGGCGACATTTCAGCACAGGGTGTTTTTGAATGGGATCAGAGAGAAGACAAGATAAGATTCCTATACCCTCGCCCATATATGAGAATACTGTCAAAACAGATCGGCCTTGAGGAGTCAGAACTGATAAATGAGATAAGCAACCGCGCCAATTTTCTTTCCGCGCTCTTAGGCAAGACTGAACAATTTTCCCGTCCGCAGGATATATTCAGCATTATCCACTCTTTCAGATACCAACCTAAAGAAAGAGGAGGGGATTAATTGGAAGATAATACTAAGAAATCTTTCTTAGAGTCTCCTTTAGCAAAAGCACTAGCGAGGCGTTTTTATTGGATTTCTAGGCTGTTAGGAGAAAAGTACCTGAAAAACCTACGAAGATCTCTTGATGCGGCGGACATATGGATAAAACCTGAAATTTACGGAGGCATATCCATCTTTTTCTCCCTGGTAGCAGCTATCGTTATTTTTGTTATTGAAGTATTACTGTTGGTATTTGTAGCTAGCAGAGATGCAGAAATATTTGTTGCATTTTTAATTCCTGTTTCGTTTTTAGTCACTTTCTATACCTTCTCGCTATACCCCAACTACAAGGCTTCGATCCGGGCCAGGAATATTGCGGAAAACCTAGAGCAGGCGTACATATTCATTTCCGCACTTGCAAACAGCGATGTTCCACTTGTCGTAATTTTCACGAAGCTATCAGAGCAAAGGATTTTTGGAGATATTTCAAGGGAGGCTGAAAAAATACTTGCTCTCACAAATATAGCAGGATTGGATATATACAGCGCGATTAGTGAGGCATCAAAAACCAGCCCATCCGAAGAATGGAGGAATTTTCTTCACGGTCTGATCTCGACAGCTGAATCTGGCTCAAGGTTAAAGCAATACTTCGAGGAAAAAGTGAAGGATTATCACAACAGGCTGAGACTCTCGAATAAAGCGAATGGAGATGCCATTTCAATATTTGCAGAGGTATATGTGACTATAGGTATGGCGCTTCCGTTATTTCTGGGGATAATTCTTGGTGTTATGAGTGTCATTTCCGCGCCTGCCTCGAAGTTTTCAGAATATGTTCTAATTGCTCTCTCCCTTATAGTCGAACCTGTAATTATAGCAAGTTTCATCGCAGTTGTCTCAAGTGTGAATAAGGAGGTTGGAATACGCTGAAGAAAATCCCATTAATTTCAGTGCTAATTTCGTTGATTCTAATCGCAGTCGCAATATACGTTCTATTGAAAGGTATTGGCAGGGATATTTTTTTCGATCTAATAGTTTCAGCGATATTTACAGCAATGTTCCCTAGCGGGCTGATTTCCAACATTAAAGAAAGGAAGACTAGGAAAAAGGAATACCAGCTGACCATATTTCTTGATGACCTATCGGAGGCGTCGAAGTACGCACCCAACCTGGCCCACTGCATCACTGGATTAGCTAATCGAGATTACGGAGAACTCACTGGTGACGTTTCGAGGATTGCGGAACGAATAAATTATGGTGCGACTTTTGAGGAAGCGCTTCAAGATCTTGGTAAAAAAATTGATTCCCCATTCGTAACGAAGATCACTGCAACACTAATAGAACTGAATAAAACAGGGGGAAATATTTCTGAGGTGCTTTCAGAAATATCAAATATGACAAAGGATGCGTATCTAGCTAAACGAGAAAAGTATGCCCAGCTATCATCCTATGCTATGGTAATTTTCATCTCCTTCGCTGTTTTTCTCCTTGCCATTGCGTTGCTTGAAATACAATTTTTCCCAGCGATATTGAAGGAGGGAGCATCTTCATTCAGCTACTTGAATCCTTCAGCAATTCCCATCGTGAAGGAGGCTTTTTTGGGTCTTGTTATAACTAATGGTGTCGGAGGCGGGATAATGGCTGGCATACTCCGTTCAGGCAGTCGGTCAGAAGGGCTCATCTACGCATCTCTTCTTTCTATCGTGGGTTACATCGTTATCGCATTGGTTGGGGGTGTATAAATGACGGGAGACAGTCGAGAGAAGGATCGGAGCGCGATAAGTACCTCTGGAGACGAGGTGCAGTTTGTCGAGAGGTACAAAGTGGACGAAGAAAGCGAGGTGACAATTAAATTCGATAGGTCAAGAAACTTGTATATGTATGAAATTAACGCTAAGAAATTTCCAGATATTCTTGAAGACATTGAAATATTGAGGTATATGTTCCTTTCATCCCTAGATTCTGAAAGAAATTCCGGTGATTCCGCTGAATTAAAAATCAAAAAATGGGTAGAAAGTTACATCCAGGGAAAGAAAATAAAGTGTGATGCCAACGCATTGTACAAGGAAATCGTGGCTTCACTTTTCGGTTACGGAAAGGTAGATATCCCTATGAGGGATGAGAACGTGGAGGATATCTCTTGCGGTGGTTTTAAAACACCCGTATTTGTCTATCACAAGAAATACGGTTCTATGGAAACAAATATATTTTTTGAGAATGAATCTGAACTGATTGATTTTGTAACTAGGATGGCTGAAAGGTCTAATTCCCATATATCTATATCAAGACCTATAGTTGAATCTACATTGCCAGATGGATCAAGATTTCAGGGGACATACGGTGAGGAGATAACGAAAAATGGATCAACGTTTTCGATAAGAAAATTCTCCAGGCAAGTTCTCACGCCTATTGACCTCATCAGGAATGAGACGATGGATGCAGAAATTGCATCTTATTTATGGCAGGCTGTTGAATCCGGAATGAGTCTATTCATCATAGGAGGGACGGCGTCAGGCAAGACTACTACGCTTAACTCAATCCTACATTTCGTCCCAGGTGAAAAGAAAATAATAAGTATAGAAGATACAAGGGAATTGAATATTCCTCATTCAAATTGGTACCCTCTCTATACTAGAACTGGTAGGGGCCCAAAAAACCAAAATACAGGTAAAAGGGTTGGGGATATAGATATGTTCGATCTCCTGGCGACGTCCCTAAGGCAGAGAGCCGACTACATAGTTGTGGGTGAAGTTAGGGGCCAGGAAGCCAGGACCTTCTTTCAAGCTATGTCCTCAGGTCAGCCCTCAATGGCAACGTTCCATGCGAATGACGTTGAATCCTTTGTCAGGAGACTTGAGGGTGAACCTATAGGGATTCCAAGAGCTATGATATCTTCTCTAGATATCATAATCATTCAGGGAATCTCCGAGAGTATAGGAAAAGCTTCCAGGAAAATTGTTGAGATACATGAACTTGATGAGTATGAGGGTGGTGAAGTTGCTGTGAGGCAAGTTTATTCCCCCAGCTCTGGCAAGTCACTGCTTAGTAGGAACTCACCAGTATACCGTAAAATTCTCTCTAGGGGTAAATTATCCGCAGAAGAGCTGGAGAAAGAGGTCGATAGAAAGAAGAATTTCATAGAAGATGTTATAAAAAAAGGTAGCGTTTCATCTGGGGAATTCCTTGAGAGGATCAGCAGATACTACAAGCTCAGAGGGAACACATAATGATTAAAATATTAATGAAAGAGGAAGGCGTTGCAACAGCAGTCGGAGCAATTCTATCTATATTGGTTGTAGTTCTCCTACTCAGCATTTTTGTAACGAGCTATGTACCGTCTGAGATGACTGTTTACGAAGAGAATTACACGAGCAATCTTCTTAATTCCGTTATGCAGCTTAATTCATATATAAGCGTTCTATACGTTTCTGGCCAGGTAGGTGAAACGGTAACGGTACCGTTTCAGCTTGAATCTGGCAGCGTACCTTTCTTCTCATCACCAACAGTGGGTACGATATCCATATCGGGGGCAAAAATTAATTCTCCATTTTTTATCAAAGTAAGTAACGCTACAGAGAACCTAACATCTGGTGGCTACATATATGTGAGTAGCAACAACAGGTACTATGTTGACCAATCTTACTACTATGCGCTTTCTTCTATCATAGAATCTCAGCAGATTAAAGGTACAACAAAAGCAAACGTTATAGAATCAAACCTTGTGAAAATCGAGGATACTGGCAACACTATCACTTTGATTATTAACCTAGTGAAGATTGAGGCGGGGAATATGTCCGTTACGGCCCCAGGTCCTGTCGCAGTATCTCTCCAAACAATATCTCTTTCCAGGTACGTCCTAGCTGGGAATGTTACGATCGAAATTCTTTCTCAGCTCGGGTATTCCATGTATTCAATGATTCAGGAGGAGCTATCTCCATACAATATACATCTTAGCTATAGTAACATTACTAACGGCATCGTAATCGGTATATCATCACAGGAAAGCTTGAAGTTCAGCGTAACCCAATTAGACCTGTCAGCCTCCATTGTAAGCTAATAAAATTCCAGATTTTATAGCTACATTATGTAAGGTACAGAATCCGTGCTGAAATGCGTTACAAATTCAATGTTATCCCCTCTCGCGCTAGGAACGGACAAAAGAAAAGGGTAAACCTGCCAAGGGTCCTTGGATCCCAGGACATATGCAGGATGATCTTCCGGGAACAGACTTACACATAATTTTCTTGTTGTCTCTCTTGTGCTAGCCTCATCAAGTATTCCAATTGAGTGTAAATATTCATGCATTAAAATAACGAAGACAAACGAATTTATCTCAAGCTGAGATCTCCCCGCTGCGGCCATTGCCCTCACCAAGGTTTTATTCAGGACGATAAAATTTCCCCCAACCTCCCAGAAGGCTCCCAGACCTGCTGGAAGGTTTGAAAGTGCAAGTCCTATCCCCGACCGTTCAACACCAAGTTTAGCCTTTACAGCTCTCCTGACCAGCGTGAAAATTGAATCGTAATCCACCTTATCATTACTTCGACGGGAGAGATCTGACAAATCTTGTGCTATGTCCGGCATGCCAGGATCACGGAGTTCTTTTATTCTTGTCTTTTCATAATTCCTCGAACTAAAATCCTCAATTTTCATTAATACTGAATTTCCCCTTCTATATGAATATTTCTTAAATGTCTCCATCAAAAACATCCATTTTCTTTGTTAACTGTCATTCAATCCCCAATTTGAGAAAGATGCTTGAATAGTTGGCTATTAGAAGGTTATAATCTATTTTATTTGTTTTATTAATTATTTATCCTTCC
>JAVYOD010000058.1:0-6785 GCA_038734825.1 Thermoplasmatales archaeon | reverse complement strand
AAACGTAAAGCAAACATAATTATTCCATTCTAAAGCAAATCTAACTTCTTATTAAAGTGTTATTAACCGTAAAGCTAAAACTTACAGGGAACAAATATTAGAAATAATGATAACTTTATGATTTCATATCTTGCCTCAGGATCCTTAAGAAATTAGAGTATTGAGTTCATTGTGTTGCTAAAAAGAAGCAAGAATTACGTCATTGAAAAATTAATACTATAACCAGTTACTGATGGAAAGAAGTTTCAGGTTGTATATTTTATATTCCTGTTACAATTTTTAAACCCTAATAAAGCACAGTGAGGGAAGTAGTATTAAGCTCATGAATAAAAGCTCTAGATTTCATACGAACTTTTCAAATTAAGGGATAAAAACTCAGCTATGGAAAAACGTATCGTCATAACACCTTTTAAATCGCAAATACATTCATAAAATTTGTAGAACTGTATGGAATTGCACAGCCCCCTGAGTGCATAATTTTATATCAAGTTAAAAAGTATCTTAGAGTTTCAAATTTTATAAGGAATTAATAAACTACCAGCCTATAGCATTTTCATAATAGCATGCTTTAGCTCGATGTCCTCTGTATCAAGCATCTTATAAATATAATCCACGTCCTCAACCCTTATTCCATAGTCTGAAAGCTTTCTTTTCAAACCAAGCTCATCTATGAACATTTCTATCTTTTCTGCGAGAAAAAGTATCCCTTCTCCTCCGTTTTTCCCCGTAACCATGGCTGCAAGGCTTGATAGCCCGGCAGGAGGGCGCTTTGAATAGTATCTCAGGATTTCAGGAAGTGTTATGCATGATGTGATTCCGTGAGGTACCCCCCACCGGGCTCCGATTATTTTTCCAATATTATGGCTGTAACCCATGGGAGAATCGTAAACATTCATATACGAATACCATGAACCAATCTGGCACTGAAGTCTCTCATTTTCACCAAAATTTCGGAGATTTTCCATCAGTTTCTGTAAAGACATGAAAGCCATGTTGACTCTAAATTCGAGTAAACCTTCGCCAAGTGTTGATTCAACTGCGTGGTCTATTGATCTTATTCCTGTGGACCTCCAAAGTTCCATTGGAGTCTCAGCCGTTGCCTCCGGATCGAGATAGATGTATCTCGGTACCAGTTGTTTTTTCCTTATTCCTTTTTTTATCCCCTGTTCTGAATACCCAGCTATATGTGAAAACTCCGCTGCGGATAACGTTGTTGGAACAGCTATTTGTTTTATTTCAATATCTACGTCATTTCTAGCTACCTTGCCTGCATCTATTACGCTGCCCCCACCAACAGTTATCAAATATCTGCCACTATGTTCAGATAGGTGGTGTGTTATCTTTGAAACTTCGTCAACAGGAGTATGTTGCGTGATGAAATCTAAAACCTCTGCGTAAGGTAAGCTTTCAACGAGTTTTTGAAAGTACCTGGTTTTAGAAACGGATCTGCTCGTGAGGATATGAGTTTCTCGACCTTCACCTGTCATTTCTGATATGCTTTTGATTGACTTCTCCCCAATGACCACCGAATCTATCGGTAAATAGTTGAAGATCATTTGTACCAGGACATCATGTAATTCTTATCTTCAATCTGTGTTCCCTCTTTTGTGACATGAAGGGGTAGGTAACTTTCGACCATAACTGCGACCTCATCCACTCCTTCTTTGCCTAGAGATTCTTCTATGGCACCTGGCTGCGGACCGTGAACAAGGCCCCGGACATGAAGAGTTATTGATCCCTCCCTAACCCCCTTCCTGCTCATAAAATTTCCGCTTGAGTAGAACAGCAGCTCGTCAGTATCAACATTGCTATGATAGTACGAAATAGGAATAGCTCTTTCGTGGAAATCAAACTTCCTTGGGAGAAACGTTGCAACCATGAAGGTCTTTGACGAGAATGATTCATGAACAGGCGGAGGTTGATGAACTTTACCAACTACGGGCATCATATCTTCAGTACTGATAGCAAATGGGTAGTGGTATCCATCCCATCCCTCGACATCAAATGGGCTGGTATCCCTTTCCTCAACAACGTATTTGCTATCAAAATCTATCCAGACGTATGTTATTTCCTTTCTATCGCGTACTCGTTCCAGTACAGGAGGCCTAATATCTCTGGTGTAATATGGAACCCCCTCCTTAATCTGACCATACCTGTTGAGATATCTTAATGGTATTTGGATCCCGTCCTTCGATTCTATTAATAGAAATATCGGTTCATCGAAATATTCCATTCTGTATATCAATCCCTTGGGAATATAGATGTAATCCCCCTTCTTGAAATCTATGCGCCCCATAACACTAATAAGACTTCCTCTGCCCCTGTGAACGAAGATCAGTTGATCCCTTATGCCGTGTGAATAAAGGAATTTCATTTCTTCCGTTGGCTTAGAAATTGATACAGAAAGATTGATACTTTGAATAAGCACTTTCTTTCCTGATACAAAGTCTCCACCACTTTTAATTAGATCAGTGTGGAGAAGTCTGTGTGAAATGGTATCATCATCCTGCACTATATCCTTAGGGACTTCTTTCACCGACTTAATCCTGGTGGGTTCGTTCCTGTGATATATAAGGGAATAAGATCCATCGAAGCTTTCTTCCCCAAAAAGTTCCTCTCTATAGAGCCTCTCTCTGCTTTCAAAAGTGTGCCTGTAACGCGGCACATCTCCCTGCTTCAAATAATAAACCATTTCATATCACCTCATTGACAAGTTCTCCCAATTTATCACTGACAATGGAGACAACATCACCCTTTTTCAACCAGCCCAGGTTTTCAGGTCCCAGTTCAAGAATACAGCCTGTGGATACAGTGCCCGATAGGATAATATCTCCCCTCCTCAAAATCGTGGAATTAGAAGCGTATTCAATCAGCTCCTGAAAAGACCACCTCATCTCTCTAAGGTTACCGGAAGAGTATCTCCTTCCATTTACGTACGCTTCAATTTTAATGTCCAATTTCCCGTCAGGAAGCATTCTGTCGATAAACTCATCCCTCGTTACTACGTATGGTCCTAGGCTTGTCGCAAAATCTTTAGATTTGCTCGGACCGAGACCTATATTCATTTCCTTTCTCTGAATATCTCTTGCAGACCAGTCATTGGCAAGGACGAATCCGAAAATGTAAGAAATAGCATCATCCTTGCTTATATTCTCTCCATCCTTGCCAATTACCGCTCCAACTTCCATCTCGTAGTCAAGTTCTGACGTGAAACTCGGGTACTTTATCTTTTGACCTGAAGTAAAAAGCATTGATGTGCCTGAGTAATAATATGCAGGAATTTCGTACCACTCTTTTGGAACATCCAAACCCCTTCTTGCCCTCGCCTTCCTTACATGATCTTCAAATGTGTAAAAATCACGGATCGATGGGATGTGAGGTACAGGTACAAGATTTTTTTCTACCTGCTCTGGCCTAATTATAGGCTGATCAATTACAGATTTCTCATTAATATCAAAGAATGTGCTGTCATCTATCGCAATATATTCTCTACCCTTTACGATGAGGGAAGTCTCATTTCCATTAACGATGCCCCTTGTTATTTTCATGTTCTCAGAGGTTTCCTCTTTTTGCCTGTTCTCTTTCTATGCTCTCAAAAAGAGCTTTGAAATTTCCTTTACCGAAAGAGGTCGCTCCTTTTCTCTGAATGATTTCGTAGAAAAAGGTTGGCCTATCACCTATGGGCTGTGTAAAAATTTGAAGCAGATAGCCATCATCGTCCCTGTCCACGAGGATATTTAAATCTTTAAGTTTCTCAGGATCTTCATCTATCTTTCCAACCCTGTCTTCGAGCTCATCGTAGTAGGAGGGAGGGGTGTATAAAAACTGAATTCCTGCCTCTCTCATTTTGCTGACTGTCTCTATGATATTGTCTGAATGGAGGGCGATGTGCTGCACCCCCGGGGACTCATAATAATCGAGATATTCCTGTATCTGTGACTTCTTTAGGCCTAACGCTGGCTCATTTATGGGGAATATGATTTTCCTACCCCCATATTCAACGACCTTGCTTCTTAGGGCTGAATATTGCGTGCTTATGTCCTTATCATCGAAACTTATTAACTGGCGGAATCCCAATCCCCTGACATAATAATCTACCCAGGGATCCATTTTGTTTTCCTCTACATTACCTACAACGTGATCTATTCTTTTAATACCTGTATTCCACTCTCCTGAATCAACCTCAACAAAGCCTGGAGGTAGATCAGATTCCCATTCCCCATAATCTAGAAGTGTGTGCGTGGTCTGACCATAAGTCGGAACTAAAGACATTCTGACAGTGCCATAATCACCTTTTATTTTTTCAACATTTGAAGGCAATGCAACCTTTCTTTCTTTTATAAAATTGATTGTATCATCGATATTTTCAACTCTAAGCGAGATATCCTTGACCCCGTCACCATGCAATTCCACATGCTTAGCTATATCTGATGATCTTGATAAGAAGCCTGTAAATATAAGCTTCACATCTCCCTGCACTAGGAGATATGATATCCTGTCTCTAATCCCTGTCTCTGGGCCACAATATCCAATTACCTTAAAACCGAGAGCCTTTTCATGAAAGTAGGCCCACTGTTTTGCTGAACCGACGTAGAATTCTATGTGATCAATGCTTTTGAAAACATTGTTTTCAGTCATTGCGTATTAATGGAAAATGAGTATTTTAATTTAGCTTAATGAGATTAATCTTTCTTTAATCAATCGGAGAAAAGGAAATAAATAATAAAAAAATTGTGAAGAGGTGTTAGATTTTTCCCAAGGTATTGAAAAACTAAAAAAGCATATGAAGTCTGCGTTCGGAGTAGACCAGATAAATGTAACGATGGCTAAACAGGAGAAGGACCAGACAAACGAAAAGGACGTTTGGAGATATAATGTGGAATTCATTGAGAACGGCAAGACTGTTAAAGCTATGGTTGAGATTAATGCGGTTACTGGGGACCTCCTCCTTTTCCAAAGAGATTCTCAGTGGAGGATTTAAATTTTTTATACTATATTTTTATGTTTGTTAAGTAACTTTAATATACTTAATATCTATAGCTAACTATGGAGTCTTTAAAAAATAATTGGTTGCTGGACAAAAAGCACAGTAGTCTCGAATTCTCAGTAAGGCATATGATGGTGTCAACAGTAAAAGGGAGGTTCAAGGAGTACGAGGGTGAGGTAACCCTAGATTTAGATAATCTGGAAAACTCTAGTGCGTTGTTTTCTATTGATGTATCGTCCATATCAACTGAAGACCAGGACAGAGACAATCATCTAAAATCCCCGGACTTCTTCGATGCTTCAAATAATCCAAAAATCACATTCAAAAGTACCAAAATATACAGGGATGGAGATGAAGTAATTGTAGAAGGAAACCTCACTATCCGAGGAATCACAAAAATTATAAAGGTAAGAGGTCAACTAGAAGGGCCCGTAAAGGATCCCTACGGAAAGGAAAGGATAGGATACGATGGGGAAGCGACAGTGAACAGAAAGGATTTCGATTTGAAGTGGAATGTCATGCTAGAAGGGGGAGGCCTGCTAGTTGGTGATACAGTGAAGATTAACGTGCATTTAGAACTGATAAAGTCATGACTTAATAGATTGTAACACCCCTTATCTTATTAGATTTTTTTATCTCGGGAATAATTTCAGGAGGTATCGGGGAATCAGTAATAATATAAAGTTTGGGATCTTTCACAAAGTCAGGATCATCTCCCACAGCCTGTCTTATACTTATTCCGTGTTTTGAAAGGGCCTCGGAAACTTCGTGAATAATGCCTGACTGCCTTGGATCATAGGCTTCTATTACGATTTCTCCAAGCCCAATTATTGGAGCTACCTGTCCCATGTGAAGGGTAGATCTCAAGTTAGAAAATACAACAGAAAGCTCCTGATCATTACTTATATTATCAGCAACGGATTTAACAACACGAATATCTACATTGCAGGCCTCTGCTAAAGATCTTGGTTCAATTTCAATATCGTTACAAAAAATTTTCCCATCCTTCACGCCAATCCCATACTCCAGGATCTTGAAAACAACTATGCGTTGAGAGTGTAGCTTTGAGAACTTTTTCTCGATGAGTTCTCTTACGTTTTCCATCGCACTAGTTATGCACCGGAGAATATTTGTATTTTTTTAATACATGCTTAATGACCAAGGAGAGTTCGTGATTTCTACAGTTATAGCCGTATACCTATTCCCGTTATCTAATGGCTTGGGAAGGCTCGTTTCTGGCATAGTTTCTGACTTATTGGGGCGAAGAGAATCCATGCTCTTAATTTTCGGAATAACGGGCATAGGTCTCCTGGTAGTAGGATACCTGCATTCCTATGTTGCCTACGTAGCGACCATAATGCATATTGCCTTTGGATGGGATCCGCTGTTCACTCTATGGCCTGCAATGACCGGCGAGTACTTTGGCCAGAAAAACTCAGGTGGAAATTACGGCGTGGTATACACTGCTAAAGCAGTTGGAGGATTGTTTGCAGGATATGGCTTTGCTCTGATATATAGGCTTATGGGGTTCATTTCTCTCTGATTCTGACAGGTATTATGTCCCTAATAGCCGCAGTGATTGGATTCTCCATCGTGGTGCCCAGGAATCCACAGCAGCAATCAGAAGCCAAGGAACAACCAGCAGCCAAAGTTAGATCATATAAAAATTTTTATTTTTTTTAAGTTAATCATTTGTAATAGGGTGTGTTGTCATATGCAAGCAGGTAAGTTGCATAATCTAACCTCCCTTGTTACAGGTGGATCAAGGGGGATAGGAAGAGCAATTGTGGAAGAATTC
>JAVYOD010000057.1:0-7138 GCA_038734825.1 Thermoplasmatales archaeon | reverse complement strand
CATAGCCCACCAAGCTGAACAATTGCCTATTAACTAAAACGCTATTACCGTTTATTATTATGTTCCCAGACCATCCTGATAACTTGCCAGAGATTAACTTAGACAAAGTGCTCTTCCCTGAACCATTTGCACCAACGAGGGCAAGAAATTCACCTTTTCTGATTTTAATAGTAATACCATCAATGGCTTTAGTCCCATCTTCGTATTTATATACAACATTATCAGTCTTGAGAACAACCTCACCTTTTTCCCGTCTCGATCTCTGAACACGGAATCCTTTCGCATTCACTGTTCTTATCCTTTCCTCTAAATTACTTCCAGAGCCAATGATCTCCGTGAGTTCAGGCGATTGAAAATAATATAGGAGCTCCTCCCTCGAAAACAGGTCTTCTGGTATTCCCTCAGCGATAACCTCACCGTTGTTCATGATTGCAACCCTATCCGCGAGCTTTCTTAGGACTTCCTTGTCTTGTTCTACAAGAATTATTGTAATGTCTGAGTCTTTTTTTAGGGACGATATTGCTTCTATCACCTGCTCTCTGCTGGCAGGATCCAGATCTGATGTAGGCTCATCGAGAATGAGTATTTCTGGTTTCATAGCTATACACCCGGCCAGTGCTAGTCTCTGCCTCTCGCCTGCTGAAAGCTTCGATGGAGGGACATTCAAAATCTTTTCGGAGTTAGGATCGATCCTGACGAGGGCGAGAGCATGACTTATGCTGTTTTCTGCTTCCTTCCTTTTAATGCCTCTCTTGAGCAAATTTTCCTTCAACTGAACTATGGTAGGCACCTCACTGAAATGGCTTTCGATATCCTGCCTTACAAAGCAGACGTTCTTGGTCGGTAGGTCTGAGGCCACTAATTCCTGTCTGCCATCCTTCTTCGAGATCCACAACGATTTCTTACCCATTATTGAGATACTACCGCTTATATATGGAGATGTCTCAACCTCTGGTATCTTTATTTCCCGAGGGAGAATTCCAGCAATAAAATAACAGAGTGTAGTTTTACCTGATCCCGTAGGGCCTGTGATACCATACGTCTCTCCCTTCTTTATACTGATATTTATGTTTTTAAGGGCGTAATCTTTCCTTATACCTGTAACATTTGGAAAACGCCAAAATAGGTTTGAGATTTTCACGGCATATTTCATATTCCAGCCCTTGAGTCCCCAAAAGGTTAATAGCATTACGTATATTTTAACTAAGTCATTTACCCGATAACTAAAGCTCCTGTTCTTATAACAAAGTAATAACAAAAACGTATTTATTGAGAAGATCATACGAATATAATGGTCCAAGCTGGTAAAAAAGACGTTCCAATTAATGGGAACGTTGCAAACAGTTCAAACAGGCCAGAGAGCGTTCATTTTCCATGGGCTGTTTTCGTCGCCCTGGCTATGGGCATGCTTGTTTACGGGGTCGCAGAAAGCTACGGGCCTGTCTCGGCAATTGGTGGGGTGATACCACCAAAATATGCTTTCTTAGGACTGAGCCTTCCGTACATAGCGGGAGGGGTTGGTGCATTAATGTCTGGGGCCCTCGCTGATAAAATAGGAAGGAAGGGCTCTTTTATGATAACAACAGGCATGATTTTAGTGGGCATAATAATCTACTATTTACGACCGGCATCTTTGATTCCGCTGATAGTGTCATTTATACTCATCGGGATGGCCGCGATCGGACTTGAAACTCCGGTGCTGTCCATGATAGCTGAAGCTGTCCCGGCGAGGCTAAGGGGAAGGTCGCTCGTAATAGTTCAGAATTTTGGAAATATTGGTGTTGCCGTAACATTCATACCCCTTTTCCTTCACGTATCCGCAGGAATCGCTCAGACCGCTATTGCGCTCTTATTTATAGCTCCGTTGATTGCGCTGGTAGTTGCATGGGCTTTCGTAAGCGAATCCGCTCCTTGGAGAGCAGTAAGCGGTCTGGCCAACATGGATGTTGAGGATGCTTGGCAGATACAAGACGGAAATGCAGACGTTGTAAAGCCATCAATAGGAATACCGACAAGATTTCTTATACTGATAATAATAGGCATTGCACAGGACGTTGCTTTTGTATATTTCTCCTATGGGGTTGGATATAGCTATTTCCAGTATGGTTTAGCAAGCACGATACCTGTAATTGGAGGACTTACGATGGCCATTGTCGGGGTTCTCTTCGGATTAGCATTTGCTGAGAGAGTATCCAGGAAAAAGTTCACAATGTTCTCATACGGAATACTAGTTGGATTCTGGGCAGTGCTAATGGGATTTGAGATTGTCACTGGTTACACTACGGGCTTATTGCTTACGGCCATAATGACAATACTTTTCATCCCGGGTGAGCTCACGTGGGCTGCTAGAGGTATGCTTGAGCCTGAGCTCTTTCCTACGAAGAGAAGGGGCGTATATATGTCCATCGTGAGATTCTCCGTTTGGGTGGGGGCCGGAATTATAATCGCACTGCTTACATTCAGAACGATGCCGTTCATAATAACGTCATCCATAGTCATGCTTATTTTCATCCTCTCACTCTCTATGACTGCGCTCTGGTACGTAAGGGGGTTTGAGACTAGGTCAATGAGCCTGGCAGGACTGGACAAAGCTACGACAAGCAAGGGAGATGGTACCCCAGGAAAATAAAAGCAACACTATAATTATCTTCGAGAAAAGTCTAACCGGAGCGAATGCTTTTCCCCATATCCAAAGAGGTATCTAGGAACAGGATAGTCCAGACAATTTCAGTGGCTGAGCTGCTCAGGCTGATGGGCAGATCTGGTGTATGGGTCTTCATCCCTATATATCTACTTGATAGAGGGAGCAGCTATTTAGACATAGGGCTTCTTTTCCTTTTTTCCTCTGTATCCGCGATACCGGTAAGCCTATTGGGGGGTAACTTAGTGGACAGCTTAGGAAGAAGGAGAATAGCTCTTCTCCTGCCACCGGCGATGTCATTTCTTTTTCTGATTATGTTCATTGGAATATATTTTGATTATTCCCAGTATATAATATATATTACTTTCGTTCTTTTCTCCACTGTCGCATCTCTCCAGTCTGTAACCGACATGGTCATCATAACGGATACAACTTTGGAAATAGACAGAATAGACGCCTTCAGCCTTACAAGAATTGGTGCAAACATTGGATTTTCTCTGGGCCCGGCGATATCTGGTTACGTGGTTTCATTCAGCTACTCAATACTCCCACTAATACCAATGCTCTTGGAACTCCTTGGGTTCCTATTATTTTACAAATTTGTAAATTACAAAGAAGAAAATATCACGAAGGGGAAGAGTATAATTTCATTCCCAAAGGGGGACAGGAGATTTCTTTTTATTTCAATTATCCTATCTTTAGCATTCTTTTCCATGGGCCCATGGGCGTACATACTACCTCAATTTTTTTCACGCGTAGACAGGATATCAACAACAGTCATAGGTCTTCTTTTCGCTACGAACGGCATAGTGGTTGTAACATTTCAGCTACCGATCAACCGGCTATTCTACAGGTTTCATGATATGATGAGAGTTTCAATAGGTCTTCTCGTCTACGCTGCAACATTTCTAGTCTTTGGTCTCACTTCGAGTGTACCTCTTTTATTCTTGGATGTTATCTTTCTTACTTTGGGGGAAAACATAGTTTCGCCCCCAATTAATTCAATAATAGGAAAGATAGCCCCGGAAGACAAAAGAGGTGAATATTACGGTGGATTCTCATTGCTTAATAATTTCATAAGCCCCATTTCGCCAATTGTATATGAAGCCATGCTTTCATTCCTATTTGATAAGCCCCTTATACTCTGGGGTATTATCGCAGCCATATGCACCGCACTAGCTGTTGCAGTACCCGCCACTAAGAGCAAATGGATTTACTGATCCTCCACCATATCCACGATTGTAATACCTCCGGGGGGAAGCACCGGGTATACAGCTTCCTTTTCAACGTTGAGGAACCTGGCTATTTCAGAAACTTCCTTCTCCTTACCTTCCCCTGGGTTTATGATCACCTTCTTCCCCTTTATTGCGGAAACGGGGGCTGAAACTACGTATTCCCTGTTCTCATACCTCTGGAACCCTATTGCAAGCTCAAGGGAGAGATGGGAAATGTAATTCTTCTTTCCCCTAATTACCCAGGCACCCCTTGCCAGGTATTCTCCAGATTCGGGGGTCTTGCTAACCTGACTCCTCGTGACATAAAATACAGAACCATTACCAATACGGTTTGTCCAGGCTTTTGACATGCACCAAGCGAATGATGCAGCCTCCCCAATACCAAGATCTGTAACAGGAAATGTTACCTTCATAACAACTGACGGTGCGCCGTGCAAATCCGCGTGAAAATAAAGATCCTTATCGCCAAGATATCTCTTGACAACGGAATCATTCGTTGAAGCGTCCTTGCCCGCAAGTACAAGATTACTGTCACTCGTTATGAACCACCTGTAGTTTGAAAATACTCTCCTCACCTCCTTTTTCTCTTCTGTGGCTCTTTCATTTAAAGGTTTTACTCGGGAGAGCTTTTCCTTTATCTTCTTACTTGCCTCGAAATATTCATTGGCATTTTCGCCTGCAGTTTTCCCGATCTTAAGAATGATCGGAATTCCCTCTGCCTCGAATTTAAGAGTGCCTTTATCGAAATCAACTTCATAGCTCTCATCCAGGCTCCTTACATTTGAAAGCAACTCTTCCACCTCAGTCAGGTGAGACATAATATAATCGCCTGCTGCTCTCAGATTTGCCATCTCTTTTTTCATATTCTCGATATTCCTCTGCACAGCCTCGGCTTTAGATTCCTGATTTTCTGATTCAAAATATAACTTAGCTAGGCCGCTTTCCAGGTTCAGAATATCTGGTTCGATATTCCTGCAATAACTCTTCCAGACGTAAAACTCGTCGCTGTATGAATAGATCAGACCATTTGATGCACTCTCAAAAATTCTATCTATCATCTCCTTTATAAAAGGTATCCTGGAAATGAGTTCTTGATTATTTTCTACTTTACCTCCTATTGCACACATTATTTCGTCAGCGTACTTCGCTAATCCAAACTTTACAGCAAGGGTTCTAACAGGGTCTCCTGAAGATTCCCTGATTTCCTTTTCAGGATCGAAAAGTTCTGATCTCACATCTATGTATGCTGGAAGTTCATAAGTTTCACCTCTTTTTAGAGTTCTCCCGTTTCTCCTAACCTCCTTTCTGCAGTAGGCAATAACATTTCCGTCTAAAACGAAAACATTTCCCCCTCCCATCATTTCAATAACGAGTGATTTTTTACCATCTATGCGGAGTATGCGATCCGTGCCTATTTGCCGAACATCATCTATCTGTGAGTTCTCTATAGGGAGAAGATTTTTCTTGCCCTCAACTCTGTTTTCTACATCCAAAAAAATGAATTTGTTATGCATAAAATGAAGGTATATTGAGTTCATCCCACCTTTCCTGAATTTAAATGAAAATCCTTCATTTCCTGCATAATTCTTTTCTATATATCCTCCCTTGTATCTAGAAAGAAAGGTTGATATAGCATAAATTTCAGCGAATGAAATTGTGCCCTTCACTCAGATCTTTACCTCCGCAGGGTCGTTGTATGGCATCAGGGCATGGATGTTTTCGAATTTTATACCGCTTTCCCTAAGCGCTTCGTGCACGGACTGTACTGCAAGCTGCGGTGTGTTGTTTACCTTGGAAAGATGTGCTAGCAATACGGGCGTACCTTCACCTACAACCTTTTTCAGTATACTGGCTGTCTGTGTATTCGATAGATGGCCTCTTGATCCCCTGATCCTTCTCTTGAGTATTTCTGGATAAGGTCCTCTCTGCAGGAGGAAGGTGTCGTGATTAGCTTCGATAAGTATCGCACTGCATTCCCGAAGCCTATTTTCCAGCAAAGCGTTTGACTCCCCAAGATCCGTTATTATCGACACAGTTTTGTTGCCAGATGTTACGAAATAAGCGACTGGATGCCTCGCGTCATGGGATACCCTCACCGCTTCAACTGTCATTCCTCTTATCTCCTCAACTACTCCTTCCTTGACAAATCTGTCTATCTCCACACCCATCTCTTGATATGTCCCATATCCACCCCTTTGCTCAACGTAGATATCCGATGTTTCATAAGTTCCGTACACGGGTACATTGAAAACATTTTTGAATGAGTGAACCCCAGATGCATGGTCAGCGTGCCCGTGTGTTATGAACAACGCGGATATTCTTGATGCGCTTACCCCCTTCGATTCCAGAGAATACATAACCTTCCTTACGGAAAGTCCCATGTCTATGAGGATGCACCCATTATCATTGCAAACGAGTGTGGAGTTACCCGAACTACCACTTCCAATAGAGGAAATGATCATTGATCTGCTAAACAAACGCTATTTAATACGTTTTTCACCTTAGCTTATAGAGTTTTTTATAGTATCTGGTTTCTTTGATTGCGTTATATAATTCTTAATTTATATGTGAGAAATTTTTGATCACAGTCTTTTATTACTAATTTGAGAGTATGGGGCTAAGAATTTAACAAGGAAATAGAACTAAAACTGAGTTACGATCCAGGAGAAAATAGGTAGAAAGACTGGCGTTTCAGTCTCTGTATCTTTAGAGTACAGCAAATATTTTTGAGGCATTTAAAGGTCTTAAATTTAATAGCCATAAGGAATTTCAGAAATGGTAAAGGCCGCACATTCAGAACTGAAATATGAGACCACTTCGTTTATTTCATAGATACAAGACGAAATTTCTTCTATAATATTATTCCCAACAGACATTTCAAACATTTAATTCGTATGCAGCCGTTTGATCTATAAACCAGGAAATCACGCTCCCTCTAAATTTAGGTGCCGAATATCTTTTTATCACACCAACACAATTTGGGATTATTTTTACATAAAATTATAGTCTGTAGGATTAGTCAAAAATAATGAGTATGTGAATTTTCAATCAAGCCAGCGATTAGACCTTATTGATTCCTCTAAGGGAAAGCAGAAAAGTTAATTTAGTATATATTCTGATTTTTGCTAATGAGTGATAAGGGTTCTTGAAAAATTTTCAAGCTATAATAGAAGGATCAAAACACCTAAGAAGACAGTGGGAAAAATGAAACGATCCCTCTCTGACATTGAGTTGAACTTTTCAACGGTAATTCTATGGAGTG
>JAVYOD010000056.1:0-7316 GCA_038734825.1 Thermoplasmatales archaeon | reverse complement strand
ATGATGATACCGGAAACCATTACAGCTATAGCCAAACCGCTTCCTCCTATAAGGTTCAGGATAAAACCAAGTGTGTTCGCTCCCAGCGTGAAAGATGTGAAGAATGAGCCTCCGACTAGAAGCGATTTCATTATAATTGCGGTTCTCCATATGTCCTTAGGGGATTTCCTTATGAAAATACTGTTGGAAATATAAGCTATTATTATCGATATCAAAGGCGAGAGAACCCACATTACTACGATTAAGATCAAAAAAGACTGATCTGGTATTTTCCCAGCGTGGATTGAGATACCTATGACGGACCCAACAAGCACCATAGTTAGAGAGAGAGGTGCCCTGAGGAACGTAGCTAGAATAAATGCAGCTATGGATATGGTGAAAGCAACGGATATGTCGTAATAAGAATGAGGTAATAGGGCAGAAGCTGCATATTTCAGGCTTTCTCCCTCTATCAGCAAGCCAGCTATGTATCCTGAGATTCCTATAAGAATTCCAGTCCACCTGCTTATTATCCTTGCGCCGACGGCGGTCCCAACGGAGACAGATAGATTATTCCCGGAAACGAGAGCAGTCAGAACTCCTGCAAGCAAGATTGCGATGAGGAAAAGCTGCATTCTATCCCGTAAGGGATTCGTATACCGAAAGGATGAGATCTGCCGCATCCTCGCAGTCGTCAACCATATCGTCAATCTTGTGGACCATGCTCGTCACGTGGTTGAAGATAATATAGTTCATCCTGTCAGCATTCTTGTAAGCGTCGTCCAGGACACAATCCTTCATATCGTCAACGCTTTCTTCTATAATCTCTATTTTCTTTTTATATTCATTTATCTTACCCATATCTGATTCTAGGAGCATACCTTTTAGCGCAACTAGAGCGTCCTTTCCCGCATTAAGCATGTGAATGAACATCTGGTAAGGTGCCGTGAGGGCAGGTCTCAGGTTGCTGTTCTCCCTTATGTAACCTAGATTCATCCTCTTCAGCTCTCTGCTCAGATAATAGGCCCTGTCTATCACATCATCCATCTTGTTAACGAGTGAGAGCAAATTATCTATGAGGCTGGGATTAATTGCTCCTCTCGTTATCAGAACGGTAACATTCTCTGATAGTTCATCACCCTCCTTCTCCTTCATTTTCACGCTCTCATTCAAAGCATCCATCTGGTCCATGTCTTCGGACATCATCTTTATCAGGAAATTTGAAACATCTATTCCAAGGTCTGAAAATGATGTTAAACTGCTTAGGAGTTTCTTTTCACCTATGCTTGTTAGCCTCTTGAAAATGGATGATTTCTGCATTAGCAAAAATTGATGAAGGGTATATTAATATTTGCAGATTTTTTTATTCCTTCAGGTTGTAAACTATTGTCTTTGTATTCGTGAATTCCTCTATACTGTAACCTATGCCCTCCCTCCCGAGACCGCTCTGCTTCACACCTCCAAATGGGAAGAAACCTATGCCGTGTGATGGAAACCCGTTTATCGTGACTTCGCCAGATTCTATTTTCTTAGCTATTCTCCAGGCTGTGTTTATATCGTCAGTGAATACGGAGTTGTCAAGGCCGTATTCAGATCTGTTCGTTATCTCCACGGCCTCATCCTCGCTTTCGAACTCGTGAATTGGTATCACGGGTCCGAATGTCTCCTCCCACATGATCCTAGAATCGAGGGGAACATTGCAGAGAACGGTGGGCTCGAAGAAGTTCCCGTTGTAACTTCCACCGGTGCATATCTTCGCACCTCTTTGAACAGCATCGTTAACTAAACCCGAAACCCTCTGTACTGCCTTACTATCAATTAAGGGACCTGAAAATATACCCTCCTCGAGCGGATTTCCTATTTTTATAGCATTGACAGCTTTCACTATCTCTTCAGTGAACTTTTCCGCAATACTCCTGTGGACCAGAACTCTGTTTATAGCATCACACCTCTGACCGGACAATTTGAGTGCACCTTGAGCCACTTCCTTAGCAACTTTTCCTATGTCCTTTACAGGAGGGATAACAATTGCTGATGCCTTCCCCCCAAGTTCAAGGTGTATCTTCTTTATTCCCGAGATCTTTGTTAGTTCTAGACCTGTTTCCGTCGAACCGGTGAATGTGACCATATCCACGTTGTTAGAAGTTGAGAGGTAGCTCGCTATAATTCCTGGCGCTATTATAGTTGAAAGGGCTCCTTTTGGAAGACCCGCATCATCCAGTATCTTCGCCATCAGGAGCGGGGCTATTGGAACCGCTGAGGGTGGTTTCAGGAGTACTGAATTGCCAGCAACGAGTGCAGGAATAACCTTGGTGTAGGATATGAATAAGGGATAGTTGAACGGAGATATAGCTAAGACAACACCCACCGGTTCCCTCACAACTATTGCTATCCTCCCTTCGTTGTGCCTAGACCACTCGCCAGGGACGAAATCGCCTAGGATTGCCCTCGCATCGCTCCTGACGTTTTTCAGTCTGTCAAGGGTTGAACCAACTTCTCCTAACGCATCGTTCCTCGTCTTTCCGTTGTTTATCATCAGCGCGTTAACAACGGCATCTTTTTCCATTTCTAGGATGCCTGCTGCCTTTTCTAGGATCTCAATCCTTGAGAAACCCGGTAGGTTTTTCATCGTCTTCTTCGCGTCAACTGCCTTGCTGAGGGCTTCGTCTGCCAGCTGTACGTCCATCTTCGAAACTCTTGCGATTATCTCATCATTTATAGGTGACTTCACGTCCATAAAGGCGGTGGACATAACCCATCTTCCGCCTACGAGTATCTTGAAGTAAGGAATACCATTATTGACCTCAACTATACTATCGAAATACGCAAGATTCTCTAACTTCAATCTCTCATTGATCATTTCTCACTCCTCCGCTCAGTTGTAATTGCGTATTAGGTTCTAATATATTTCCATCTGCTCATGTTTTTGATGTTACTAACAGTTTAGCAATCATCAAAAATGATTTTCATGCGCGTTCTGGTACAGAAATGGACTTATTTTTCATTTCAACGAATTCTGTGAGATGACGCTACAAAATCGTTCCAAGTTGGAAGCTTGAAAAATGCTTCGGTTACATAATATTAGCTAAGAAATAAATAGGCTTATAGAAATTACCATACTATAGAAAAAAGATGTAATCGCGTGAACAAGCATTGGTTTGAGAGCCTATAATGAATAAATTGATCATAAAACTGTAATTTTCCGTTTAGAAAAGATGTGCAGCTTTGGTCATCTGTGTTGTTTTAATTGGGGTGTAACTATGCTTAAAAAGTTATAATAAAAACTGTTTTGGCTTTTTTAGTATCTAACGTTATATTATGTTAGCATATTGCTCTCTATGCATAGTTATGAGACGTTGCTGTATTTTAATTTTCTTAATTATTTTCCATTTAATAATTTAACCCTCTGAGTATTTTTATTTTCTTTAACTATCCGTGTGGATCAAGTCTAGGTGATGAATCCAGATCTTCAGAGCGTAGCTACGAAAATAACTTGGTAGAATCATAGAGGAAGCAAAAGTATTAGGTAAAAATAGTCAGCATAAATTTATTTAACGAATAGCAGATTTCGCTATATGGTTTTCATAAACACAGGCAAAACAATCAGGTTTAATCGATTCTTCCGTGAGGACGGCAGAACATTGATAGCTGCGCTAGATCATGGGGGGGAGGACGCATTGATAGAAGGGATAGAAAATCTTGGAGATGTTCTTGATAAAGTTATAAGGGGAGGCATAGATGCTGTTCTAATAAATGAAGGTGCCTTGGTAAGGTACAGCGGTGACATTAAGGGACGTGTTCCTGTGGTTCTAAATATACCTCTTTCAAAGGGATTTGTCGTGCATGCATTAAGTTTAGGAGCTGATGCCGTAAAAACCACTTATTTTGGAGAGATTCCATTGGAACAAAGTGTAGCAGATAGGATGAGGACGGTGGCGAAGGAAGCTCTTGATTATGGCATACCCTATATAAACGAACTAATAGTTCTTGAAAACGGAGCTGTCTCTAATAACCCTGTTTCTGTCGCAAGGGGGGCAAGGGTAGCTGCCGAGTACGGTGCAGATATTGTGAAAACATCTTATGTATCCAACTTCAAAATTGTTACTGAATCAGTTCCCGTACCAGTTATAATAGCTGGAGGGGGAGCGCAAGGCACAAACATTAAGGAAGTACTCAAGGATGTTATAAGGAATGGTGGCGCAGGTGGTGCAATAGGACGGAACATATTTCAGTCGCCAGACCCGAAAAAGACTGTTGAGGAGTTAATAAAAATTGTGCATGGAGGTGGAAAGTGAAAGCAGCTATTTTTCTAGGGCCATCTAATATAAAGATAACTGATGTTCCAGAACCAAAGATAGGTAAAGATGAAGTACTCATTAAGGTGAAAAGGATAGGTGTATGCCCCACAGATCTTAGATACTATCAAGGGCTAAGAGGTGAGGAAACGTTTGAAGGCATTCCGTTTACAACAGGTCCAGATACATTCGGGCTATCAGGTCATGAAATAATTGGCGAGATCGTAGCTACTGGGGAAAACGTCAAGCATTTCCAAAAGGGTGATCAGGTAACCCATGAGACATTTACCTATTGCGGAGTATGTAATTATTGCCAATCTGGGCTTATCAATCTCTGCGAAGTTAAGAAGGACATCGCCAGAGGGTATGCCGAATATGTGAAAGTCCCAGAGAAGTTTGTTTACATATTTGATAAAAAAGTAGACCCCGTTATGGGTGCCTTTGCGGAGCCGTTATCAGTAGTTATCCATGCAGTTAAGAAAATTCCTACTAAAAATGTTATAATCGTTGGGGCAGGGCCTATGGGACTCATAATGGCGTTGTATGCTACTTATATTGGTAAGGAAACGACCGTTTTGGAAATTAACGAAAAACGCATAGAATTTGCAAAGAGTCTAGGGTTAAGGAATGTATATAGTCCAAAAGATGATTCTTGGAGAGAAAAGACAAAATTTAACTCAAACAACCTATATTCATCGATCACAACAGTTGGAGGAAAAGAAGCCATACAATTAGCTTTGAATTTAGCCTCAGCATCAGCGCCCGCTGTTATTTTTGGTGGGACATACCCTAAGGATACAGTACCAATTGATCCTAACTCAATTCACTATACGGAAAAGGTGTTGACTGGCTCAAGTGATCACACTAAGGAAGATATGCTTGAATCAATAAAGATCATAGAGCAAGGCGCAATTAAATTGAATAAACTTATAACCGGTGAATACGATCTGAATCATCTCAAGGATGCATTCGACAACATACTCTCGGGCAAAGAGATGAAAGTACAAATAGTGGTTGAAAGTTAAATGGAATATGTAATTGGTATCGACATTGGCTCAACATCCACTAAGGGAATCCTTGCTGATATTCAGAATAACGTAATTTGTGAGGCAAATAGATTTCACAGGCTCTACGTTAATAGAGATGGTTTGTCGGAAGCGGACGCATGGGATTATTTCAAGGAAGTTATAGAGGTCATTCACGAGCTCATACAAAGGGGAAACGTGAGCCCAAATAAGATACTAAGCATAAGTTTATCTGGATTTGAATCAGTTACGTTTATAGGCAAGAACGATGTAAGTTTAAAAACTATAACTTATTTAGACTCCAGGGCAACCAAAACTGCAGAAGAATTTTATAAAAAAATTGACCCAAAAGATGTATTTGAGCATACAGGAAATAGGGCAAGTTCTATTTTCGAGGGATACAAAACAATTTGGGCATTTGAAAATACAAAGTTAAAGGAGAAAACAGTTAAGATAGCAGATGTAGCGAAATTTTCAGTCTTGCAGTTGACCGGGAAGTTGGTGATGGATAAAAGTACAGCAATGTTGTTTGCACCATTTTATAATAAGAATGATGATCAGTGGGACACCGATTTAACGGTACTATCGAAGGTTCCGGTTGAATTGTTGCCAGAAATCAAAGAAAGCTTTGATGTTGCTGGTCCAGTTACAAAAGATGCCGCAGAGAAATATGGATTGTCGGAGAGAACTAATGTGACTGTTGGGGCACAAGATGCATACTCATCGCTTCTTGGCGATGGAGTGATTTCTTCCGGAAGTTCTTCCTTCATATATGGGACATCTGGTGTTTTTGATTTAGTACATAAAGAAAAAAGGTTTTCAGATCTGTTCGCAAATACAAGGCACGTAGTTCCAGGACTTTACGTTGCTGAAGCCGCGATGTACAATGCAGGCTCCCTTCTTGATTGGTTCAGTCGCATATCGGGCATCGGCGTAAGGAATCTTGATGTGAAAGTTGAAAAAAGGAGGAGGCCAGGCGAAATAATAGCGTTACCTTTCTTCACAGGAGAGAGAGCGCCAATATGGAATAATGACCTAAAAGGCACATTTACTAACGTCTCATTCTCAAATGATCTGGTTGACTTTTATCTCAGCTTAATGGAAGGAATTGGCTATTGGTTGCGTTATTCACTTGAAAAGGCTAGTGAGATAGGGTATTCAGTGATGGAAATCGTTGCGAGCGGCGGCGGTTCTAAAAGCACAATTTGGCCCCAGATAGTTTCAGATATAATTGGCCGAAACCAGATAATTAAAGTAAGTAAAGGAGCGGCCAGCGGAGATATATTTATAGCGCTAAGGTCAGAAAATATAATTAAAGATTTCTCGGAAGTTAGCAGAGTAATAGATACTCGCGGCATAGTTAAGGCGAGCAGGAAGATATATGAGAATTATTCCAAGAAATATCGGGTATTTTTGGACCTGTTAACACAAAAACTTGAGGGTAATACTAAATATTTTAGGGCAATTTGAATATAGCAATTGCGCTCTAATTTTTGGAACGGGACCTTTTTGTAATTTATAGCAGTACAATCAAAAAATGTTTCTTAATCTTAAAATGTGCCATGTATCGCTCCAGGCCAAGCCCAACTATAAGGAATGTAAGTTATATTATATACAAAAATTAATTCTAAAAATGGAAACCTTAACATAAAAAGGAAGAACGTAAAGGGAACCAGTATAGAGATAAGTTAGGCGAATAGTTTTCGCTACTAATAGCTGATGTGAAAAGATATCACTACTTGGGATTCTGAATTTCACTTTAATTTGAAAAATTATTAATTTCAGCGCTGAAAAATGACGACTAAAATGAAGCATGAGAAAATCCAGAGTGAAGATTAATAATTCGTATATTTATAGAAATTTTAATTGAGCTCATTTAAGTTAATTTGTGGATTTTTAAATCAAAATTTGCATTGTATCCTGTCCGGGGTTTGAATCATAGGCCATTAAATAATGTTCTGTATAATTTTTCTATAACAATAATTTTTGTTCTGGAGGAAAAAGCGAGCTGGTATTT
>JAVYOD010000055.1:0-7643 GCA_038734825.1 Thermoplasmatales archaeon | reverse complement strand
GAAAGGGAAGAAGGGGCTATGCTGCGGAGCCGGCGGCGCCAGGATGTGGATGGAGGAGAACGTTGGGACCAAGATTTCTCACATGAGGATTGATCAGGCCGGAAAGGTAAATGCTAAAACAGTTGTCACTGCATGCCCATACTGTATGTCCATGCTTGACGATGCGAGGAAGGTTACCAACAGGGAGGATATGAATGTCCTTGACCTTGCGGAAGTCGTAGCATCCTCAATCGATTCCTCTAAACCTAGAGGTAGCTCATGATCTTCTGAACAGCTGCATAAAGGTCCCCTACTATACCATAGTCAGATTCCTGGAATATTGGCGCATTTTTATCTTTGTTCACTGATATTACTATCTTCGAATCCCTCATTCCAGCTATGTGCTGTATCTGGCCAGATATACCCAGTGCTATGTATATCTTTGGCCTGACTTTCCTTCCGGAATACCCGACTTGCCTGTCCTCGCTAAGCCACTGGTAATCAAGGCACACGGGCCTAGAACCTGCTATCTCAGCACCTATCTTCTTCGCGAACGGCTCTATCTGCTGTAGGCCCTCCTTCTTGCCGAGACCCCTACCAACGGAAACAATTATGTTAGCTTTCTCGAGGTCAACCTCTTTCGCCTTCTTCTGCTGTATAGATATTATCTTAACTTTCCCTTCACTTATCTCCATTTCCTCAGAGCTGGAAGTAGAGCCGGAGGGTTTCTCTTCCGATATTCCTGGGAGGACCGTCAATATCCTGGCGTTGCTCTCCTCCTCTATAACAACCTTCCCACCGAGACCAAACCTCTTCGTCCTTATGCCTGAAGGAGTGAAGTCTATTGAAAAGACCTCTGGAATTACCGTGGCATTTAATTTAACGGAGATGAATGATGCTACGTCTCTCCCAAGTGATGTTGAAGAAACTAGAAGGTAATCAAAATTGTTCTTGAATTGCTGCTCTAAAATCGCAGATATACCTTCGAAATTCGCTTTTCCTTTAAGGAATATAACCTTGGAAGCACCGTAATTTTTTATTGACTCATCTTTTACCGTAGTTACAATTGTTGTGCTTCCCTTCCCGTTCAGGAACGAAAGAATTTGCTTTGATATATCTATACTATCGCTGAAAACTAGGAAGTTCATTTCGCCACCTCCTTAATGACCTTCGCTATTTCCTGCGCACCCTTGTCTAGATCCTCGAAAATGATCCTCTTCCTCTCGCTCTTCGGAGCTATTCTTGATATAACCTTTATCCCAGATTCCTCCTTTATCTGGCTCTGCTCAATATTTATCTTCTTCCTTCCGGCCTGTATTATCTGCATCACGGGCGGGAATCTCGGCTCATTGATCTCCTGAGTAACACTCACCACCGCAGGTAAATCCGCCTCCATCTCTACATTCTCAGCTTCGCCAGAACTCATGACCCTGACCTTCTGACCTGAAAGCTCGACCTTAAGAGCATTTGAAATGTAGGGTATGTTCAATATTGCGGCTATCTTCCCTCCTATAAGACCTGACATGGAATCTGCAGATTGATTTCCAAGTATTACGATGTCGTGGGGTATCTGAGATATCTTTGAAGCGAGAACTTTTGAGGTGAGGGAGTAATTCCCCTCCTGGTAACCAGTTATAACGTAACCCTCGTCAACACCCATTGCGTAGGCCTCTTTCATGACCTGGGTACCCTTTTCATTTCCAAAAAGCACTGCGGTAACCTTTCCCCCATTTTTCTCTTTCAAACGAACAGCCTCTTCAACGGCATTCTTGCTAAGATTCTCGAACCTGTAGGGAACACCTTCCAGAATCGGTTCACCTGTTGATTGATTCACCTTTACTAACTCCAGATCTGGTATCTGTTTAATCAGAACGACAATATTGTAGGGCATATTCAATCCCCCAATCTGATTCACTGATCGAATATTACCCTTTCTCATATGTAGTGAGAGGAAATTTTAGCCTGCCTAAAGGAAAAAAAGCATCAATTAAATAGGTGAAGCTCATTGATATTATGATACCTATGAGTAGCCCTCCGAGAGATGTTTACATTGTTTATTACAAGAGGACGGCTTTTTCCAGATCTAGACCGAACGACCCGACGAAGGACGTCTTCAACAGCATAAGGATGGACGAGGCGATTGCATATCTCCTGAAGGATTCAGTCAAGGCTACGGGAATAAATCCAAGCCTGGTTAACGATGTTATCCTGGGTTCTGCCCTGCAGGTCGGAGAAAACTGGATGTACGGTGGTAGGCAGCCAGTACTTCTTGCAGGATTTCCTGTAGATGTTCCGGCCATGGCAATTGACAGGGCGTGTTCTTCCTCGCTAAACGCGATATCAATTGGCGCGATGGAGATAATGACAGGCAACTCAGATCTAGTTCTAGCTGGTGGATTTGAACACATGACCCATGTTCCATTAGGTGACAATCCTTACGTTCAACCGAACCTAAAGCTCCTACTGAGACCGGAATATATGAAGTACGACATGAAGACAGGCTTCTACATGGGTCTCACGGCGGAGAAGCTTGCAGCAGTGAAAGGCATAGGCAGGGAGGAGATGGATCTCTATTCACTTGAGAGCCACAGGCTGGCCTCAAAGGCCCTGGAAGAGGGATATTTCAAAGATGAAATACTCCCGCTCGAGGTAGAGATACAGGGGGAGACAAAGGTAATAGACAGGGACCAGAGCATAAGGACTGATACTACGATCGAACAGATGAGGAAACTACCCCCGGCATTCAAAGAAGGAGGTCTGATAACTGCAGGAAACTCATCCCCCCTGAATGCTGGTGCATCCCTTGTGATGCTTGCTTCAGGACAAAAGGTGAGGGAGCTTGGTCTTAATCCTCTCTCTAAAATCGTTTCATTCGGCTGGGCCGCAGTGGATCCATCGATAATGGGTGAGGGACCTGTACCTGCCACTAGATCAGCTCTTAAAAAAGCAGGTCTGGATGTGGATGACATAGATCTTTGGGAGATCAACGAAGCGTTCGCTGTCGTCGTTCTCAACGCTATGAAGGAACTGGGAATAGAGAGGGATAAGGTGAACGTGAAGGGTGGAGCTATAGCTATAGGTCACCCGCTGGGCGCATCCGGCGCTAGGCTGGCAGGCACCCTTTCCAGGATTCTCAAGCAGAAGGGCAAGGACAAGGGCGTAGCAACGCTGTGTGTAGGTGGGGGGCAGGGCTACTCTATGGTTCTAGAGAGGGTGTAAACATGGATTTTGAACTTGATGATGATGTAAAACAGGCTGCTGCGAGGGCTAGAGAATTCGCAAACAAATACTTCACTGAAGAACTAGCGGAACGCGCTGATAGGAATGAAGAATTTCCTACAGAGCTTGTTAATCTATCCAAGAAAGAGAAGATCCTGGATTACGCGAATCCCTGGAAGGTTCTTGTGTCGATAGAAGAACTTGTAAGGAAGGACCCAGGTTTAGGTATTTCCGTCACAATATCAGCCTTCGGTTCTGAGGTTTTCCTCCTCTATGGAAATGATGAGCAGAAGGAGAAATACCTGAACAGGGTGTTCAACGGCGAGATCACGCTTGGCCTTGCTGTAACTGAGGCCGGCGGCGGGTCCGATGTTGCAAACATAAAGACAGAGGCTAAACTAGAGGGAGATCACTATGTTCTGAACGGTGGCAAGATGTTCATAAGTAATGGTCAGATAGCTGATTATTTTATAGTTCTCGCAAGAACATCTCCTCCTCCTTCCGAGGAGAAGAAGCACCGGGGTATGAGTGTTTTCGTAGTTGATTCCAAGAGTCCAGGCTTCGTTGTGAATAAGTTGCACGGTAAGCTCGGTGTGAGAGCTACGAACACAGCGGAGTTGATATTCAACAACGTTGTCATTCCCAAAGAGAACTTGATAGGAGAAGAAGGGAAGGGTTTCTATTATATTATGACTTTCTTCAACATAAGTAGGATATACGTTGCTGCCCAGGGTATAGGGATAGCATCAGGTGCGCTTGATAGACTTATAGAATTTGCCAAGGGAAATGGAAACGGAGAGATGAGCGAGGGGATACAGACTGCAATTGCTGAGATTGCAACTCGCATAGAGGCAACGAGGAACATAACGTACAAAGCCGCATCGTACCTTTTCAAATTTAATCCTAATCCTGTTGTCACTAGCATGGCTAAGTACTACGCTGCAGACACCGCTGTTTTTGCAACCAGGAAGGCTATGGAAATCCTATCATACCATGGCCTGACTTCAGACCTTGAGAGGTTCTTCAGGGATGCAAAGATATTAGACATATGGGAGGGAACATCCGAGGTTGAAAAGTTAATAATAACGAGAATGATGCTCAAAGGAGGTGCATCCTGATGGAGGAAGAATACAGCATATTGGAAGGCGTTCTCAAGGACTTCGTAGCAAAGTACGTTGAAAACGCTTCGTTAAAAATTGAAAATGAAAATATTCCGAGGGAAATTATAGAGGCACTGGCTGAGCAAGGTTATTTCTCTCTGGTCCCACCTGACGGCGGAGAAACTGATATGAAGGCGTATTCCCTCGTGCTCAGGACCATAGCGAGGTCTTCTCCCTCCATCTCGATGAGACTTCTCCTTAACAACGCCTTCATCTCCCTCTGCACAGGGAATCAGGCTGCAAATGATGTTTCTAAGGGCAGCAAAATGGGGACTGTGACATTCTCAGATGTAATCCTACCCAAGGGACAGAACGGTTCCCTGAAGATGGAGAGTGGCAAAATAACAGGGGAGAGGGCATTCGTCTTGGGGAGCGATTCCGATTATATAATAACGCTTGTTGACTCCGGTGAGCTTGTTCTCGTAAAATCCGGCTTCTCCAGGGTAAAGGAGCTCAGGAAGTTGGGGTTCAGGAGCATACCATTCTCGGCAGTCAAATTCTCAACGGATGATTTCGAAATCCTGGATAAGAAGGGTTTTGATAAGATGGAGAAAGCATATTACGATCTGTCGATACCAGTAACATCAATAGCTCTCGGTATGACGGAGGCTGCCCTGGGTAAGGCAGTAGAATACGCAAAGGTGAGGGAGGCTTTCGATCACCATCTTAAAGATTTCCAACCGATAGCCTTCGATATCTCTGAACTATCGGCCCAGATGGAGCTTGTTTCCTCGTATCTATCCTCTTTATTAAAAGGAAAGCCATCCCTGAAGGAAATGCTATACGCAAAAGAGATATCCCTTAAGCTTGCAAAAGATGCGAGCAGGAGCTCTCTCCAGGTGCATGGAGGGTATGGATACCTGGAGGACTTTGGTATAGAGAAATTTTACAGAGATTCCATGGCACTCTCTGTTCTCCTGCACAACGAGGAAAAAGATATGAAAAGGCTCTCATCTGAGGTTTTCGGAGACGTGGCCGGATTTGTCTGAGGAGTCTTCCCTTAGCTCCCTCCTCAGTACTTTACCCACCATGGTCTTGGGAAGCTCCTTTCTGAACTCCACGAACCTCGGTATCTTGAACTTTGCTATCTTCCCCTGGAAGAAGTCCTTTATCTCTTGTTCTGTGGCTGTTTCCCCGTCCTTCAGAACGACGAAGGCCTTCACTACCTCTCCGTGTATTTCATCCTTAACGCCAACGGCAGCTGCCTCCTTTACCTTTGGATTTTGATACAGGATCTCTTCAACCTCCCTGGGATAGACGTTGAAACCGCCCACTATTATAACGTCCTTCTTCCTGTCAACTATGTAGAAATAACCTTCCTCGTCCATCTTAGCGATATCACCAGTGTAGAGCCAGCCATCCCTCAGTACGTTTCTAGTCTCTTCCTCATTCTTGTAATAGCCTTTCATTACTTGTGGTCCTTTAACAATGAGTTCACCCTCCTCTCCTATACCCATTTCTTTTTCCCCGGTTGTTATATCAACGATCTTTGCCAGGGTAGATGGTACGGGAAGACCTATAGAACCTGGCTTTATCTTTCCGAACAAAGGGTTAACATGTGTTACTGGAGAAGCTTCGGTCAGCCCGTAACCTTCTACTATATGCCCTCCAGTGACCTTCTGCCATTTCTCTATAATTTCCACAGGGAGGGGGGCTGAGCCAGAGATACAGAACTTAACGGATTTCATATCAACCTTATTCACATTTTTGCTTAGAAGTATATTTGCGTAAAGTGTTGGGACCCCGGGGAAGAAGGTTGGCTTATACTTCCCTATGAGCTTTATTATACCTTCAACTTCTGGCTTGGGCTGAATTATCATAGTTCCGCCCATCTTGACAGGAAAATTCATGGCTACGGTCATCCCAAAAACATGGAAGAATGGAATTACGCTAAGCATGTTGTCCTTCCCAAATTCTATTCCTGGTAGCACAGAGATGGCCTGCGTAGTATTGCAGACTAAATTCCTGTTCGTCAGCATGGCACCCTTAGGTATGCCCGTTGTTCCTCCAGTATATTGGAGAACTGCAACATCATCGTCGCTAACATTCTCGCTCTCCCCTGGAGCGTAGCTCTTAAACTCTGTGAATTTTTTAATATCTCCAGGTATCTTCACGAACTTCCCCTTAAACCTTCTCTGAACGTTGTACAAAAAATTTAGAGGGAATGAAAGATAATCCTCTATCCTCGTTGCCACTATTGCCAGACCTGGAAATTTATTCTTTAATTGTGAAATCCTCGGGAGGAGATCATCAAGTATAATGAGCACCTTCGGTTCAGAGTTGCTCAGTATATTATTAATCTCAACTTCGAAGTATGTTGGTGATATTTGAACAACAACAGCACCTATCTTGTTTACTGCGTAAAAAGCAATTATATACTGCGGGCAGTTGGGCAGATCTATGGCCACTCTGTCACCCTTCCCCACGCCTAGAGACCTCAGGAATGAAGCAAATGAATCCACATTTCTCTTTAGATCTTTGTATTTGAGCTTAAAGTTAAAGAATATTAAGGCATCCCTATCAGGTATTTTTTCAGCGGAATTCTTTAGGAAATCGTATGGCCTGGTCTCAGTGCACTCTATCTCATATGGAACACCCTTATCGTAAGACTTCAACCAAATTCTCTCTTCTGGCGTCTGCTGCATTATGTAAGTATTGAATCATCAATTAATAAATATATCGCTACTTCACCTAAGCAAAATCTTTATGCCTCTCTTCATTGAGCCTTGAAATGGAAGAAGAGAAGAGTCCTAGGGAGAGTGAGGCGGTAATATCAAGGGTCATGTTACCGCCAGATGCCAACGTAGCTGGAAATGTGTTCGGCGGGACAATTTTGAAGATGATCGATGAGATCTCAGGGATAGTTGCGACCAAGCACTGCAGGAGGAACTGCGTAACAGCTAACATAGACCACATAGATTTTGTTTACCCAGTTCATATAGGCGACCTTGTAGAACTCAGAGGTAGGCTTAACTTCGTTGGGAATAGCTCCATGGAGGTTGGTGTTGAGGTCTTCGCAGAGAACCTGGAGACAGGGGACATAAATTTTACAGGCAGAGCTCTGGTGACACTCGTGGCCCTGGACGACAGCGGTAAACCGGTACCTGTACCAAGACTCAAGCTTGAAAACGATGAGGACAGGAAGCTCTTCAACGAGGGGCTTAAAAGATACGAGGAGAGGAAACAGAGACTGAAAATGGCAAAGGAAGCAATATACAAAAGAAAATCTTGAAAAATATTTTCATTTAAAAATATTAAAACTTTTGAAGTTACTTTCAGCTAATT
>JAVYOD010000054.1:0-7655 GCA_038734825.1 Thermoplasmatales archaeon | reverse complement strand
TTTATTTAATTTGTTGGAACCTTCGTTCTTTTACAAAAGGCATGCAACAATAATCTGGCAAAATGTGACTTATAGGCAACAAATTTGGTCTCATTCGATAGCTTTATTAAGGGTAAACGCCAGGGGGGAGATTTGAACTCCCGAGCTCTTACGAGCAATAGATCTCGAGTCTATCGCCTTGGCCGGACTAGGCTACCCTGGCAACCGTTTGCAGTCTTGAAGGAATATGCGAATATAATAATTTGTGGAAATCATCCAAAGCACCATTGAAATAGGGAACATATTTAGCGGTGAATTTCAATATATGCAAGCATGGTGAAAATAACCAGAGAGTCAGCACTTGTTGTCATCGATGTACAGGAAGCGTGGTCTGATCCTGCTTTAGGAAACAGGAATAATCCAAACGCTGAAAAGGTAATATCTTATCTGATAGCAAATTTCAGGGAAAAAGGAGGGAAATTGGTGCACGTAAGGCATCATTCCAGGAACCCGAATTCACCGTTCATCCCTGGAAAAAAGTCGTTCGAGTTCAAGGAAGAAGCTAAGCCTCTGGAGGGAGAAATTGTAATAACGAAGAGAGTGAACAGTGCATTCATAGGGACAGATCTTGAAAAGATCCTGAGGGAAAAAGAATCAGATAAGATATTTTACGTCGGTCTGACAACAGATCATTGTGTTAGTACAACTGCCAGAATGTCTGGAAATATGGGATTTGAGAGTTATGTGATCGAAGACGCTTGCGCAACCTTCGACAGATACGGCATTTCAGGCGAGATAATTCCAGCAGAAGAGGTTCATAGAGTTAATCTTGCATCTATTAATGGCGAATTTGCGAACGTTATTAGCTCAAGTCAACTTGAATTCTAATGTTTTTAGTTAAAATTTCCAAACATCAACTGCAGATTAAACTATGTTTTAACAAATTTTGAATTTGCCAAAATAATAAAATAGCGTTATAAAATAGGTATTGATGAATCCTCTCCTAATTATAGATACATCTAAAATAAGGAATAATGCTGTGATACTCCGTGATCTATTGAAAGTAAAGGGTATAGATATCGTAGGTGTAACAAAAGTTGTTCAGGGAGAACCCTTAATAGCTAAGGTATTGCTAGAGGCTGGACTCACGTGGATTGGGGATTCAAGGGTAGAAAATTTATCAAAGATCAAGGACTCTGGAGTTCAGGCCAAACTGCTCCAGATTAGGTCTCCGCAGATCACGCAGGCAGGGCTGTCAGTTAGGTACGCTGATGCAGCCTTGATAAGCGACGTGAAAATAGCAAAGGCACTGGCGAATGAGGCGCGAAATATCTCAAAAAAGTTCGGAGTAATAGTGATGATAGAGCTGGGAGATCTCAGGGAGGGGATAATGCCGGAGGATGCAGTTGGATTTGTACGTGATCTGGTGAAGAGCGGGGTAGAATTCCTCGGAATAGGTACGAATCTTGGATGCTATGGGGGTGTTATACCAACTAGGGACAAGATGGAATCGTTAGTATCTGTCAAAGATACATTGACGGATAGTGGATTCGATGTTCCTGTAGTTTCTGGTGGGGCGACTGACACGCTGATGCTATTCGAAAATGGCTCTGTAACTGGAATAAACCAACTTCGCATAGGAGAAGCTATCATGTTCGGCAACGACACCACTAGGAACAGGGAAATACCATACTTAAAAAGGGACACCATGCTACTGAGGGCCGAAATAATAGAAATAAGAAAAAAACCCTCCCTCCCATACGGTGAGATAGGGCGTGATGCATTCGGAAATGTTCCAATAATAGAGGATCGTGGTAGCAGGCTTCGGGCAATAGTTGCCATAGGTAAACAGGATGTGGAAATTGGTAGCTTGAAGCCAGTGGATCCCGGCATTAAAGTCCTGGGAGGAAGCGGAGATCATCTTATACTTGATATTCAAGACAGCGAGTTTAGATACGAACCAGGCTCTGTGGTTGAGTTCGTTCCTGGATATCAAAGCGTTCTGAGGTTGATGCTTTCCCCCTCTGTCACGAAGGAGTTCAGGGAATTTTCACTGTCAAAAGCATAGCTAAAGGATGGACTGGCGGGGATTTGAACCCCGGACCTCCTGCTTGCAAAGCAGGCGATCTTCCGCTGATCTACCAGCCCTCTTGTTTTCCACTTATTCTTTTCCCCTTTGAAAGCCTGATCTCTTCAAGCGTCTCACTGTCTATTGTTCCTTCAAATTCTTCAGGTTCTAACATGCTCTGTGGGGGGACAAATTTGCATATGAAAACCTGTTGACCTGCCCTGTAGATATTTTCGCCCATCTCCTTGACAACCTCGGTTTTTATAGGGACTAGGAGAGGGGAGTCGAAATGGTAGAGTCCCGCTATGTATGCTTTCTCTTTAGAGTTTGATAGGTGCACCCATCTCCTATCAGATGGCAATATTCCGTTTTCTTTCAGAATTTCGTATTCCTCCCTGTTAGTGGGATAATAAAGAATTTCAGGTATTCCATCTGTCGGGAGATCTGAAAGATCAACATCTATAGTATGCCCATACGTTGCCCTGATATATCTCTTGTTCTCAGAAATCTGATATCTACCCTTATCATCAGTTAGAACCACAGCAAATATGTGAGATGATCCTACGAAGTGTAGTCTTCTATTATAAAACCTTATCTCCTGGACCATCTCGTCAATACTCACGTAACCCCTATCATTAACTTCCAGATGGTATTTTTCAGGTCTGTGCCTTAATATCTTAGTTATAGTTCTGCCCAGTAGGTCTACCTCCTCTTCAGATAGGATAAATTTTCCTTCTTCCCCGCACTGGGGGCAGTTAATTCCCCTGTAATACCCGTGGACTGGGCATTTCCTGATCTGTTCTTTGGGCACTAATGAGAATTGTGAAATAACTAATAATCTTTTATGTAAATAAGGCTCAAAGGATTTATAATATTTTTGAATGGGACTTGAGAGATATGAATGAAAGTAATCTGTGGCTCCTTATTTTGATACCTATTCTCTTCTATATGAGCCTGAAATTAAAAGTATTCAGCAGAACCGGTGCCATTGCATCAGCAGCGGTGGGGGCCATCATCATTATTGGAGGGGGATGGTTATATTTTGTAATGTTGTTCCTCTTCTTGGGTCTTTCATACATATCTACCCTTGCAGGGTTTGAAAAGAAAAATAGAAGAAAGTTACAAGAGGGAATAAGTGGGGAAAGGGGAGCAAGGAACGTTCTCGCTGCGGGTCTGATACCCGCGGCTGCTTCTCTGCTCCTGCTGTGGGGTTTTAGTAACAGAACCGTTTTCTTCATTTACATGGTCTCACTGGGAGTGATTCTGGCAGATACAGCTGCATCAGAGATAGGGTCTCTGCAAGAAAATACATACTTGATATTAACTTTAAAACCAGTGGAAACCGGGGTGAATGGTGGTGTCTCTGTTCTGGGAACCACCGTTTCCCTAATATTTCCTCTCCTTTTCTCTTTAATCGGTTACACAATATTCGGTATCTCAAGCTTCATTCCTTTTGATGACCTTATTTACTTCATAATCCTGACCTCACTTTTATCATTCGTGGGCTCTATATTCGATTCAATTCTAGGGGAGATTCTAGAAAACAGGGGTTATCTTACGAAGTACGGTGTAAATTTCTTCGCTGCACTTTTCTCATTCTCTATAGCTTCCTTCATTGTGTTCAGATAAATTATTCTAATTAAGAGGATATAAGGATAGATGAAGATACTTCTGGTTATTGCTGATGGTCTTGGGGATAGGCCTTCCGTTCAACTAGGGGGGAAAACACCACTCGAAGCAGCCCAAACAAAGAATCTTGATGAGCTTACGAAGGACGCAATGGTTGGTATGATAGATCCAATTAGGCCAGGTATTATTCCAGGCTCAGACACATCTCATTTAAACTATCTTGGTTACGATCCTGAAAAATACTATACGGGTCGGGGGCCTTTTGAAGCCCTTGGAACCGGTCTGAGGCTCAAGGCTGGCGACATTGCTTTTCGGGCTAACTTTGCGACTGTAAATGAGAAGGGAATAGTTGTCGACAGGAGAGCAGGAAGGATCCGTGAAGGTACCAGGGAATTGGCGGCCTCGATAAATATGAAAATTGAGGATGTTTATGTAATGTTCAAGGAAGGGATAGAGCATAGGGGTGCACTGGTTCTCAGGGGTGAGGGGATAAATGTTTTCGTCACAGACAACGATCCACACTCAGATAACAGCCCTCCGAAAAAAATAATGCCAACTGACGCAAGAGGGGATAAAACTGCGCGGATACTCAATGAGTTTTACTCAAGATCCAGAGAGATTCTTTTGAATCACCCTGTTAACAAGGAAAGGGCACGTAAAGGCCTACCAGAGGCCAACGCGATCCTTTTTAGGGGAGGAGGAGTGGTACCGGAACTTCCGCCCTTTAGCGATAGATTTAAAATAAAAGGTGGTTATGTTTCCGCTGTCGCCCTCGTTTCGGGAATATGCCAGCTCTCAGGTCTCAAGGACTTTACTCCATCTGGTGTAACGGGATCTCTGGATACACCAGTATCTAAAAAGATCAAAGCAGCGATTGATGCCCTTAAAGAGGTAGACTTTGTATTAGTAAATATTAAGGGCACCGATATAGCAGGTCACGACGGAAATGCCGTAGCCAAAAAGGAATTCATTGAGAAAATTGACAGTGCGTTATCCTCCGTGGTTGAAATGAAAGATGAGCTCGTTTTCTGTTTCACAGGTGATCACTCTACTCCAGCAAGCGTCAAAGAACACACCTTCGATCCTGTTCCTATAATGATCCGTTTTCCAGGGTGCAGGAGGGATGGTGTGAAACATCTAGACGAATCATCCTCTACTAAGGGTTCTTTGAGGCTAAAGGGCAGCGATCTTATGAACGTGCTTCTAAGCTCTGCTAACCTGTCAGAGAAGTACGGAGCCTAAGAAAGGCTCATTTCTATCAATTTTTTTACTTCCTCGTCCACGCTATCTATTCTGAGAAGTCTTTCCCTAGCTTTTTCTTTCTCCCCTAGTTCAAGGAAAATCTTTGCAGAAATTAGAAGTGAATCCCTGTCCCGTGCGTTAAGTCGAAGGGATGCTTCACATGCCTCGAGACTCTCGCTTATCTTTCCCATAGAGTAGAGGATCTTCGCCCTTAAACCCCAGAATAATGGATTCTTTGGCTCTGCCTTTATTGCAATATCTATCGATGCGATCGCTTCAATATACCTTCCCATAGAGTAGAGAAGTAGTGCCTTATCATAATAATATTGAGGTTTTTTCAATAATGTTATAGCTTTATTTATGAATGAAAGTGCAGCTTCCTTATCGGAATCGAAACTAGAGAGAAATAAGCGCCTGTACGTTTCTGGATTCGTTGGATACTCTTCCAACAGGACCTTTCTCCATTCTGATGAATCCTTTCCTTGCTTCTCCAGGATATCGATCAGGATTATCATAGCATCAATGTTCCTCTTTATCTCAAGGGACTTCCTCGCGTGTTTTTCTGCCTCTTCTAGGTATCCATCCTGTTCGAGCTCTACGGCTGCCATGTATTCGTCAATGCTCTTCGCGATTGAAGGCAGAACCCTGTCATCACTCATCATATAATATTCTTTTTCGCAGATTTAACTTTTCTTACTTCTTAGTTATATGATGATTTCAAATTAAAGGAAGGATAAAAGTTTAACATCGCAGCGCATAACAGACTATGAGAATTCAACTTATAGGGCTTGGTGCAATCGGAAGGAATCTTCTGAAGTTAATAGAAGAAAAACAGAATCTAATAAAAAAATTGACTGGAGATAGATTGGAAGTCGTCTCAGTTAGCGATTCAACAGGCACATTAATAACAACCGATATACCACTGAGTCAGATTATCAGGGCTAAAGAAGAAGGGAGATTAAAGGACTTTCCTACATTTGAGAAAATTAACTCGTCAGAATCAATAGCACAAATAGATGCGGACATCGTCGTCGAAGTAACACAGAGTACCAAGGATGGACGACCTGGGGTGGATCATGTGCTCCAGGCGTTCAGTCACGGAAAAGATGTCGTAACAGCAAATAAAAGCATTATGATTTCTGACATAGACGTTCTTGAGAAAGCCGCAGATCAAGGTGTTAAAATAAGGTATGAGGCAACCGTCTGCGGAGGACTACCTGTTTTCAATCTTATGGACCATTCGATAAAGGTAGCTAGGATAAGGTCTGTAGAAGGCGTCTTTAATGCCACTTCGAGTCTGGTCCTTTCGGAGATGGAGAAAGGGAAAAGCAGGTCTGAAGCCATTGCTGAAGCAGTAAAAATTGGGTTAGCAGAGCACGATCCGTCGGATGACCTGAAGGGTATAGATTCGGCTAGAAAGGGCTTAATTCTGCATAGAACTATATTCGGTTCAAAGCTCAAGATAGATGACGCTAAAATACTTGTTAAAGAGGAAGAAATGGTACCTGGGGTAAGACAGGTTACAGAAGTCACTGAAGAGGGAGTTAGAGTATCTTTGCAAAAAAAGGAGGGGAAAGGATACCTATCTCTCGTTTCAGGTCCCTCTATGATAATACGGTTCAATACGGATTCTTTCGACAATTTAACACTCTTCACTGAACACGACGGTCCGCTGGAATCTTCATCCGCTGTACTAAATGATATTGTTATCCTAATGTCTCAAAGGGCAGGAAAGGAATAACCAAAATTCATGCATCTCAATAAAATAATGGAAACAATTTGTTTATACTGAAAATTTCAGGGTGAGTAGTGGGCAATTATGGTTAATATATTTCCCGCGGTAAATAGAAAATTCTTATTATTTCGTGATAGATTACGGATCGGTGGACCTATTTGAACTATCTGAATTATGAGAGGGTTCCCGTCAAACATAAGGACCCTAACGAAAGAATAAAGGGTCTAGATGAGCAGACATTGATACCCTATACTCTAGAGGAAGTTGTTGCTGAGGCTTCTAGGTGTATAGGATGCGGTCTGTGCGTAGAAGGATGCCCAGCTAGAATAGATATTCCGGGATATCAGATAGCTGTCGCGAACGGTGACTTAATTGAGGCACTAAAAATAAACTTCGAGAAACTGCCTTTCGTGGGAGTATGTGGGAATGTTTGCCCTCACCCATGTGAAGATCACTGCGTTCTGGACGATAATAAAGCTCCAGTTGCAACTAGGCATATAAAGAGATTTGTCTCTGAAAACTCCGGTGATTACTCAAAACTTGGAATCGTACAAAATGACCTTGGTGGTCACCCCAGCGTTGCGATAATCGGAGGGGGACCATCTGGTCTTTCCGCGGCCTTTTACCTGTCTATAAATGGCATAAAGGTGGACATATATGAGGCAACAGATAAGCCAGGTGGAATGATGGTCCACGGGATCCCTAGTTTCAGACTGTCAAGGGACGTTGTCAGGAAGGAGACGGAACACGTGCTCTCGTACGGAGCGAGAATATTTTACAATTGCAAGGTAGGGCGGGACGTTAGTTTTGATGAAATATTAAAAAAATACGATGCCGTTTACATAGCGGTTGGAAATTGGAAGCCGTCGATGACCAAAACCAAAGGAGAGGAACTTAAAGGCGTTTATCATGCATTAGACTTCCTTGGGAAAATCAATGCAGGAGAAACCATAGATGTTGGAGAAAATGTTGCAATAATAGGAGGTGGCTTCACAGCATTCG
>JAVYOD010000053.1:0-7667 GCA_038734825.1 Thermoplasmatales archaeon | reverse complement strand
TTAAGGCGACGATGTCCAACGAGTGGAGTTATCTTCTGGAATGTAACGGATTATGCATAACTAAGAAAATAAAGTTACTGAACTATAAATATTACGTACCCGAATATCCGTATCATAACAAATCTCCAGCATGCCCAATTACAAGAGAATAGAAAATAATTCAAAATTTGAATTTATTATCCTGGTATATGATAGTTTTATTTCCTTTGTTTAATTCTTGACGTAATTTTAATTTTAAATTGAGCAAGAATAAATTTGAATACTATTCTCATGCTGTATAACCGTAGTTATACGTCAATGGAAAACCAGTTTCAGCTCGCAATAAGCGCAATTTGGGATATTAAGAAGTACATTCCCTATTTCTTTATATGCACTTATCTGGTTTGAGATAACACCTCTAATGCTTTACGACCAGATTTGAATAACATTTGACTCGTAATTCAAATAATCGGTCTTACGTAATATCAATTGTTTTATGAATAGCAGTAAGGAATATATCAATTTTTAATAACTAAAGTATCGTAATTTATATTATCTAATATGAAATTATTGTTAACTCATTGCCTTTCTTGTCGGTATTTAAGTACCTTGCGTATGAATATTAAAAATTAATAGAAAATTATAGAGATTCATCCTAGTAGGATGTACTCTAAAAATTGGTGTATTAAAATAACAACCTATCCCCCTCTCTTACGAAAAAAATGCACTCTAAACGTCAGGAACGGAACCTCCATTCCATTATCTTTTAACAAACGTACTCAGGAATTAAAGCATTGGTTCTCATATTCGTTTCCAGGTTTCACAAACTGTCGTTAAAATGATCAGGACAAGGCTAAGCATGTATTAAGGAAAACCTATTAATAAGTATTGCAAGTTAAGATACTATCTTTATTTGTTCAATAATATGCGTAATTTAATACAATAAAGCATATTAATATAGCCATATCACAACATTTCTCAATTCCTCCCCAGAAAAACCAAGTCCTTTCCGCAAAAAGCGAGAAGTTTTTATTGGTAGTGATTATGTAGACTGCGTGATGCTGAAAGATATAGAAAGCAGACTAGACTTCAGGTGTACTATAAAAGTAAATCAGTATGATTCTGTATTTAATATCACGAGATCTTTCAACCTCAGGGTTCCTGTATTTATCTCAAAGGATGAGAACGGTTTTCGCCTGAATGCGTATTTTCCGGAGAAAACCGACATTCCAGGTCTCTCTGATGCCTTACTTTATTTTAGGGCCCGGCAAGTTGGGAACAGGATGGAGCTTACGAATGCAGTTGGTAACGAAAAACTAATCCATGTCCTTGGCCCAATTATTGAAATACCTTCCACATCAAGTATAAGGGTAACTGCAGAGAAAGGCAAACTTGTTATGAGGTTTAGATTCCATCACAGCGATCTGAGCAGGATGTCTCAGATAGCGAAAAATGCCATCGAAGAACTATCGGCAAGTGTCAGGATTGCTACCCCTGCCAGTATGATCTCTTTACTGCACTGGTATAATGAGGAGATCCAGCCAATATCCGTTATTGTCCATAGATTACCACTAAAAGCCCTGAGAGACGAAAAACTAATAAAATATCTCAACGAAGGAATTTTGGAGTTCGCGTATAGCCCGATAAATCCAGCAAGAAAATTCGTATTTTATAAATTGACCGGCAATCAAGATGGAGATGATCTAACTGAGATATCCGCCAAGGATCATATCTATTCTATGACTGCGAATAACGAGTTCATAACAAAATTGTGGGAGGGATTCTCTAACAACAAGATTTCAAGAATTTATACATTTTTCAAAGCAGAGGAAGACAAATTTGTTGCTACCTCTTTCGTACCTTCCGAAGAGCTGGATAATTTTACGATGGCTCTTTTCCAGTCTGCAAGTTCTATGGGCGAAGTACCAGAGATAGTAATACTTGATCGGTACAAAGATGATATATGGAACGTGCTGTGACTTCTTAGTTTATCTCAAGCGGTAAAATTCAGAGTACCGAAATTTCATTTTCAGAGTATGGTTCCATCAGTATTACGTCCAGAGTGGAGTTTGATAAATTTGAGAAAACGGCCTGGAGTCTTATCATGAATGCATTTAAAAGGAGTTGAGGTAGCACAGCTAGGACCGTATTCTTATCCTTGCTGCACTCCTCGAAAAAGGCACCAATGGCTATTCTATCTGAAGATATTAGACCGAGGAGAGAATCTGTTTCGTTTGAAACACTCTTCACGGCAAATATTCCGTTCTCCTCACTTATGGGATAAACGTACTTGTTTTTCTTAAGTGAACTGGAGTAAATTATGTGACCGTGCTTGTTGTACTTTTGGGGCATTAGTCTATATTCGACTACAAACGATGAGTCATTACTTACAAGCGGACTAGAGCTACTCTGGAATGTGTACTTAACTATACTTAGTGGAATTCTATTGTTTATTGCGTTCAAGGTCGATATAATACCCCTCGATGGCCCCATGTACTCTATGAGAATACCTTCCAACTTAACTATTGCACTGTGCATAATAGAATATACTGCCCCTCTATCACCGCTGTAAAATCTTAAGCTTACATGTGCTCTTTTATCAAGAATATAAAATCCCCCAGGAACAACAGACGGGATAGATACAAGTGATCTGTATAGATCCAAAAATCCAGATACGCCGACCCTCTCTGAGACGGCCGTAACGCTATCTAAATATATTGGAGTCAAGCTTTCGACCAATGGTATATCCTTTGCATTCACAGGACTCTTTATAAAGAGATCAATCCAAGCTTCCTCATCCCGTAGGTATAGATTGACCGGCACAGGCTCTCCGTGAGATAGAATTGGCGAAATGAAATCACTCATAGGGAACGAGAAATTAAGTTCGTAATCTAAACGGAGGTTATTTTCCTTTATCATCTCAATGCAAATAAAGGAGATGTTTTTAAATTTTCTCTAGGAATTGTTCCATGCGAGGACTAAAATACATAGAAAATTAAAATATCGCCTTTCATCAATTAATAAATTTCCCAAGCTCATATTTGATTTTCGCCATATTTTTCATAGATTTTTAACTAAATCTATAAAAAGCAAGTACCGCAACTGGCGAAGATTCGACAGAAGATAAATCTACTTTTCCTATTCACCATCTTTAAATGGAGTGAGAATGGACGAAGACGTGGAAGTTCGTTGATCGTCCCCAATGCCTATCGGGGTAATTCCGTCTTTGGTTATCCTGTACTTTAGAGGAGTTGTATCGTATGAACTCCCCCTTAGTTTGAGTACTGTCATAGTCCTAACATCAAAAAAAGGATCCGCAAACTCAAGTTTCACAACCCCAGAACAATAATACTCCTCAATACCATAAAAGCTGAATTCATTAGCCCTAACATTGCTCGTTATAAGTGTAATAACATCCGGTATCGCTAACCCATTAAACATTACATTAATAAAATCATCTTCACCGACTAATGCCGGTGTTATCGGATCTATTACTAATCTTTTAATATTATCTTCAACTATTAATTTTCTAATCTCAGACGTCATGTCGTTTATAAATTTCACGCCAATTTTCCCGTTCGACATTATCTCGTATTTCATTTCCCTTATTCTATCTGAAAGCTCGAATACCTCTATCATCCCCTTCTTATAGTGTTCAGCAAATCCCATGTTAAACGAACTCGAATTTGAAATAAACTCTGTGGGATGGGTATCAGTCAGAATTATTGCACCCTTTTCTCCTTTCCTGGCCCCAGTAACAAGGAAGTGAAGTGACATCGTCGTCTTGCCAACCCCTGTTTTACCGGATATCATATAAACAGAGCCTTTCTTTAGTGAACTACCAAATTTCCTATCTACTTCGTCTATTCCGAACACCGATCCGGGCCCAATATGCCTCCCAGAATCTCGCTTTCTAATATCTATTACCCTGATATTATAAATCTCTAGTAGCCTCCTCTCCTTAGTATCAATATCCCTGTCTACCAGTATTCCCTTTCGGGTAATTCCTAGGTCAAGTGTCTTAGAATTAAAAAGCATTACCTCATTGACGAAATCCTTTTTATCCAAAACAAGCAATGCAATTTTGTCGTTGTTTTCCTTAGAATAGAGCATTATATCTATATTATGCTTGGCCCCAGAGATGCCAGTCTCATCGACATTGTATAAGATTTGGTACTTTCCTAGATCGATTTGTAGGGCCTCGCTTATTCTATCTGAATATTGTTCAAGGTTCACCTTGACGACACCTTGCTTTATATATCCATTCCTTTTATCAACTGTCACTATATTAAGCATTCGCGTGAGTTCTGCTTCGGTCGGTTCTAAATCTCGATCTATGACTAAAGCCTTCAACTTGATTCCACAGTCCTCAGCTACTAGATTGAATTTTTTTATGTCTTCGGCGAGATCATCTGACTTACCAACAAGAGCTGCTATCTTAAAATTTTCATCTTCTTTGGAACTTACTACCAAATCCAGGGTGTGAATTACACCCGATTTTCCTTTTATTTTAACATTCCTGTTCCAAGAGTAGCGCTGATCTGACCCGAATTCTCTAAATACCCTAGATACATCCGTTACTCCGTTAATCATTCCCGATGTCAAATCCAGATCGATGGCTTAAATATTTCTCATAACTTCTAAACCTTATATTAGCGAAGTTATGTTACGAGTAATAAGATCAGCTGGACTGCAGTGAATCAAAATTTTGTATCCCCTTGAGATAAGAGATCGCTCTATCTAGCAGGTACACTTTTTCTTTGAATGATCTGGATGCATACTTGACAGAATTAACGTCCTTTGACGAAGCTACAATTTCTTCTTTCTTCTTTTCGAGGTCTGAAATTAGGACTGCGCGTGCTTTGTCTTTTGCTAGCTCAAATTTATCCCCTGCTTTTACGTTTTTCACGTATAGCAAATAAAGCAGTACAGAGAAGAACACTCCCGGAATAACTTCGTAATAACCATTGTCAAAGGAGGAGAACTCAATATCATTAAAAGATACCAGAAGCTTGAGCCTGTGGTACTCCTCTGGCTTTCCATCGATGGAGAGTTGATCAGTCCTGTCCACCGTATATTTTTGATCAGCCATTCACAAATACCTCCTCTTGCATCAGAAAGCCTGACCAGACCTCTATAGGTGGAAGCGCATTTACAGGGATAACAAAACACGACACTGCGCTTTCCAGCGGCCTATGTGACAGTTTAGATTTTTTCAAGGCTTTAAAGTCGAAACCTGAAAAACATCTAAGTGGATCTACAACCAATTGCAATGATTCCTGTATCTGATACCCATCAACCGCAGGGCCGAAAGTCGTAAACGAAAATCTAATGGAAGAAGTGTAATTACTCCTAGTTAAGGGGGACAGGTACAAACCAGGATATTCACTTCTTCCAATTGGCACCTCTGTGTCAAACTGACCATTTTCTACTATCAGAGGTATAACCCACGAGTTGGGTTCAGCACACTCGAATGCGACTTCATTTACGTCTTTAGCGTTTGTTTCCATATTCCGCGATTATTGATTTGAATGCGACTATTTAATAGTATTATAAAGTTAGAAAGTTTTCTAACTTTAAACAATAATCAAAATATATGTTCCAAATAATAAATGGGGGACAAAATGTTTGAAATTATACTGGCAATACTTGCCGTTGCTGTAGCAGCGTATTTTTCGTTGATACAGCCAAATGGTGGTATTTACATAGGTGGTTAAATTAACCACACAACACTGCTAAACTATTATCTGTTTTTTTTTCTAACTTTTTATACGAGTTGTTTCTTTCTATATAATGGGCAATAGAGGCACTAGTGGGGTATGCCCCATTTGCAAATATGAAGGACAAATAATTCATCGGTGGACTAAAAACAAATATGGCAAAAGATATGAATATGTGATATTCAAACACTCCGACCGAATGCATTATGTCAGGCAAAATAGCAGCTTACGCAGAATAATGAAAAAAGGAGAGATCGAGGGAATCCTAATGCAGATTATTAATTCTCAGGACTTTAAGCTCGGTATATTTCAAGTCAAAGATATAATGGACATTGTTAGGAGACGTTACCCAGGTATTGAATATTGTTCAATCCGAAATAACCTCGATAAGCTTGTCAAAATTGGAATGCTGACAAGTAAGAGAGAAGGGAGAAATCTGTATTTCGTCAGCACGATGTCACGTGAAAAGCTCAGCTTTACAATTAAGGCAATTAGCATTCTACTGGAGGATGTTGATAATAACAAAATGTTAAGAAAGCACACTATGCTAATGAGTATTATCAATAGCCAATCTTGGCCCCTATATTATGTTCCCATTCGAGCTGTCGGTGATGTTAATACGAAATTTGAGGAATTACAATTTAAAGCTTCAGATCCCAACACCGGTGAGTCTTACACAGTAATAGTGATTGAGGATAACCCAACAAATAAAAGACTTTTAATAAAGCTTAAGAAGCCACTACTTCCGTCGGAAACGAAAGATATCAGATTAGAATATCTATGGGATGAACCTAATAGGATGTATACCTATTCTTCTGGCGCAGAGGTAGCGGCCTTTAATCTTGTGCTTGCCAGCAATTACAACATAAGAGTATCGGCAGTTATGACATCCCTTAACGACAATCTTTCATTGGATATCTCAGACAAGTTCTTTGACAGCAGTAGCGATAAATGGAGGCATATTAAGACGTTATCACTTGTAGAGATAAATCCATTTTCTATGTTTCAATTTAAGTGGCAGCTCGACTGACGTTCCCACGCAACATTCTTAATTAGCGAATAAAATACTGAAGTAATGGGAAGAAAATCTTTCTTTGAAGTTTGCAAAATATGCGGCAGGCAGGCCAGAAAAATCAATTATCACTCAAAAGCTAAGGGAAAACTGTATTATTACTATAAATACGTACACAAAGATGGAACGGTGCATTACTTCAGGATAAATGCAAATGATCAGCAATTTCAATTATCCGCGAAGCCTAAACTTCCCATACATGACGCAATAGAGGAGGTCGTAAACATAAAAGGACCAGATCAGAAATTGAGGTTTTCAGAAATTAGATCACTGATTGCAGAGTTATACAATAATTCATACTCATCAGCGGTTATTTACCGGGGAATTCAAAGGCTGATAAAATTAAATATCATGGAAAAAGTAATTATAAATAACCAAGTATTTTACAAAAAGAAATCATCGGACAGACAGAGTAGTACTTTGAGAGCTATCAGAATGTCAATAGGTCTGGTCCTATCCAAAGATAACTTATCAGTAACAATATTTGCTTATCTGAAGAATACAGGAATTGGGATATCAACAGGGTTTAATATCTCTGTTCCGTTCACTTGGTCTGTAAGTTCTAATAAGTACAAAATAGAAGCGTTCGACGATGTTGGTATGGTTCCCCTTGACGAAAAAAATGTCCTATTCGCTGCGCCAGATCAAAGCATAATAACTATCCCCTTTAACCATCCACTAAGAATGTCTGAGGAAAAGGCATTATTTATCACATTCTCTTCTGAATACACCGGAAACCCATTTAAAATGACAATAACAACGGATATTGAAATATTGAAAATAAGATGCAAACTGTTCAAGGGAAACGAACTTGTAATCAACAGGCTCCTCCTAGATGGGCTTAAGAAGATCGAACCAGTTATTTCAAGGAGAACAGCTTTAAATCCTGAATATTC
>JAVYOD010000052.1:0-7798 GCA_038734825.1 Thermoplasmatales archaeon | reverse complement strand
TCAAATCCGTTAAAAATGAAGCTTGAGTACTGCCCCCGTAGGACCTCAACAGGAGTTACAGAATAGGGTGCGATAGTCTTATCGGAATGCAGCTTAAGGGCAAACTGCTCGTCAATGCGCTTTAGGAAATCGAATAAAACTCCTCTGATAGCGAAGCCTGAGAAGCTTTGAAATTTTAGACCCTGCTCGGAAACCATTCTGAAGGTTAACTGTCCTATGAACATCAGTCTTCACTAGTGACGCCTAAGAGGATCCTACCCGTAGGAGTTAACTCCATAATCCTTTCTTTTCCAACCTTCTTTGAGCTAACAATACCATTTTCCTCTAGGTTCTTCAAAAGCCTATGGGCGGTGGCGATTGAAACCCCAAGGCTACTAGCCATGTCGCTTAGCGAAACAGGCCCACGTTCTCTAAGTATCTTAAGAGCCTTCCTCGCAGGGGGCGAAAGGTCCTCCACAGGCCTCCAGAGAATGGGAAGTTGAAGGTCAACTTTATCCTCAGTCCTAATCTCCAACTCAAGATCCTTAATCCTTAGAAGCGTCAAAGCTAGAATAACTTCAACAACAAGAATCCTCATACCCCCGCTCAGGTTAACAATCAACTTCCTACCTTTTTCAGCCTCGTCTTTCATAATCTTAGCTAGCATAACCACTGCCTCAACGGGGTCGTGGACGGGAACCGAGACATCGGATACCTCAACACCTTGCGTAAACTTGGAAACAAATCCCTTAACATCGTTAATAGCCTCCATAGACTTCTCATCCCTTTTTTCAGGGCAAAGGAGAACAACCCTATCCCACTTAGACAACCCGTGCTTAATAACAGCCGAAGCAATAGGCCACTCCGTCCAGCCGATGGACGCAATGAACGTCTTCATAGCTATTTATAAGCTAATATAGGGTAAATAAACGTTTTCAGAAAATATTATACGTTTTCAAAAAATAAAAAAGATTTACGGAAGATGGAAAAGAAATAAATATTCCATGATAGTAGATATACCGATGGAAATTGGAGGAAGGAGGGATTAATAAAGGTCAGTTAGAGTTAGAAGACTTGGTAAGAGATCAAGCAGTCAGAAATGTTGCAGGGGCTTTCCATTATCTAGTTATTCACGCAAACATTAAGCAGTATTACTATGAAATAAAATATATTCGGAATGACGCAAGGCTTATGGATATTATAGGTAGAGGACTAAAAGAGTTAGATGTGTTGAAGAAAAGTGAAGAACATCAAGATATAAACCAGCTAATGTTGCCAAGTAGCGATGACTTAGCGAAGATACTTGAATTCTATAGAATATTTAAGGAACGTTTTATTGCGGCGCTAACCGCTATGGTCGTTGCTACGTGCAAGTTATGCTGGTCCCAGAAAACTCAATGAAGAGGATGAGAATACATGTACATAGGAGTGGCTGTGAAATCGGTCCTGAACATGCATGATCTAAATAATGAACGTGCAGAAGAGATTCGGCGTGTTCCAATAATCTATCGCGATGAAAACGGTGAGTGGAATGTGTTTGAAGAAGCAGTTGCAGTAAGTGGGATCATGATAAAACACTGGCATTTTGCCTATATGGTTACGTTAGGGTCTAAAGAAAATGTTGATTTTTGCGACTATTGTAAGAGATTGGAAGCAATAAGAGTTCCATCAGAAAAGCAAGAAGGGAAAAAAACTAAAGAAGGCAAGGAAGTAGAATTGGAGGAGAATGAGGCTGAAGCATCAACAGAAAAGAAAGCAAGATCAGAATTAGACATAATTAGTAAATGTGCAGGAGAGGACATCCACGGATTTCTTAGAGCAAAGCCCTCATTAAGAAGGGAGTCCTTAGTAAAATTCTCTTGGATGTTGCCTACACCCAGCAAAGAGTCTATCGAGAAATTTGGTCTGCCAACGCCATTCAGAGTGCTACAGCATTCACGTAACGTTAGGGAGATCCCATCAGGAGCTCCCGAAGAGGTCAGACAGGCTCAAATGCCTTATCCTAGATCTTATGCAAATGGCATTTATGGATTCGTTTCCATATTAAACCTAGCTCATATTGGGCATTCATTTACAGATGATAAGGATATAGAAGATAAAGATAAGATTGCCACGCGTAAAAGAATTGCAGTACAAGCATATATTCCAATGTTGACGGGAGCCGTTGGAGCCTCGTTAGCCAGAGCACTGCCAGTTTCAGACATTTTGGATGTTATTGTAATTCATTCGGATAAGCCCATACCTGCACCTGTTCATCCTATATATCCAGATTACATAAATGAAAACATCAAACTCTATGAAGGTGTAAGTAATGCGTTAGAGTGCGACATTACTATGTATCAATGGTCGAAAGAAAAAACAAATGAAAAAGAGCAAGAAACAAATGAGAAAGGACAATTTAAGGTCATTCATACAAAAACTCCTGTAGATGGATTTACAGAAATCATAAAAAAGTTGTAAGAACAGACTCATATGGTCAGTAAGAAAATAAGATGAAGCAATGAAAGAACATACTGGATCTATGGAAATACTCGGAGTCCATATCTCCATCCCACTGTATACTATACGTGATCCAGGATCTTGGGGAATTCGACTCTCTTTTCTGCTTCCTCCACCTAGAACATTGATTGGAGCTCTTGCACATGGTTTGGGAGTCGTTTACGGGATTGCAAGTGGAGAAGAGAATTTGAAAGGAGAATTTGCTAGGAATGTTCTCAGTTATGCACTCGAAACATATTCGTTCGTCACGATACGTCCTTTGTCACCCTTAGTCAAGACTTCCCAAATAATGAGACTAGTTCCAGCGATAGAAAAGGGCAAGAGTTCAAAAACATCAGAAGAAGCCCACGATGCTTTCAAGACTGATTTCATTTTTTGCAGCGATTTGAAAGCAGTATATACAATAGATATTGATATGGTCAATTTAGTTTTAGAAAAGTATGGCTTACCGAAGGCAGATATCGCAAAGCTAAGTTGTGCTGCTCGATTTATTGATCGAATAGGTCAGACTGAATCAATTTGTTATGTGAAAAATATTGAATGGCTTGAAACTAAAGGAAGAAGCGTAGATGTTAATACGTACTTACCAACGCATTGGATAGAGGATGCGAAAGGTGATTACAATATTGGAGAATTGTTGCCAAACATCCGTATATTAGAGGATTTAGGAGAAAAAAAGGTAAGACAACTAGGAATAGAGTCTATTAAAGACAAGGATCTAAGAAAAAAGAAAATTCCCTTCTTACTTCCTCTTCGAGTGGCTGAACATCGCCAAGGAAGAGAGGTCCTAAAGCCTGTGGAAGTTAATGTTAAATTAAAAACAGGTTATGTAGCATATTTACTTGACGATGGAACAAAAATCGTCCTCCCATCATAAGAGAGGTGAAATCGGATAGATTGAAAGAAACTCCAAACTGGTGGACCATTATAGAACAGATCATTAGACAATCGGGAAAAACCTTTGAAGAAAGAAAACTCCAGAAAGAAGTTGTTGAGAAACTCCAAAATCTATTCGAGGATTTTTCATCGAAGCCCTCATTAGTTCGACCCGTACTTGTTCGACTTCCATGTGGTTATGGCAAAACTATTATCGGCGAGACACCATTTATTGCTCAATCAACAACTAAGAATTGGATGACGCGAGGTGCGTGTTACGTACTTCCAACAAGGGCTTTGACCAAGCATCACGAGGATATCATTGGAAAGCATGTTCATCTTGTTGATCCCGACGCTAGTGTTCGGGCGTTTCATGGTGAAGAACATCACACGAACATCTTTTATGCCGATTTCGCAGTCTCAACGTTTGATGTTTTCACTTACGCATATGCCAGGAATTCTAGAACAGGGCATCATTTGGAATTTCCTGCTGGCACAATAGCAACGTCATATGTGGTCTTCGATGAGGCACACATGCTGCAGGACGAGTATTCTTACTCTCATAGTGTTTTGAACAAGATACTACGCGTTCTGAGCACCAGTGGCGTTCCAACGCTCGTCATGACTGCAACCATGCCGAAGCCTATAGAAGATGTTATTTTCGATGGGTTAGAGCCGATCAAACTTCCGGATATAGAAGATTCGAGAAATATCCTACAGAATGAAGTTTACAGAGGAACAGTAGAGGAAGTAAGGGTAGTCGAAGGAGATCTATTAAAGACAATTAACTGGAATAAGTTACAGAATGAATTTCTGGATAAGCGAATCTTAATAGTTTGCAATACTGTATCTACAGCTCAACGGGTCTTTAAGGAAATAAAAGATAAAGTATCTGATATAAACATCTCAGGAAAAATTATACTTCTTCATTCACGTCTCGAGAAAGAAGAGAGAATAAAGAGGGAAAAATTAGTTACAGCTCTAATGGGGAAGGTTGAGTGTGCAGACAATTGTGGAAAAGGTCGAGAACTTCCTATTCCTCTTCCGCTTTATTTAACTCAAATAAATGATGAATTAAAAGTATATTGTAAATCCTGTGGTTCTGATAAGAAAGGCCTAGAACTCGTACAGTATGTTATAGTCATAGCGACTCAAGTAATTGAAGCAGGTCTCGATATAAGCTCAGATTTATTAATAACAGAGTGTTCACCTCTTGACTCGCTTGTACAAAGGGCAGGTAGATGCGCACGATTTCCACATCAAAAAGGTTCTTTAAAAGTTGTATATCGTGAGGATGTTTATCGTCCTTACAAAAAGGAATTGGTTAGGGAAGCTTACAAGGTTCTTAAAGAATTATCTGATAAAGAACGGATTGAAGCATTGACCGATTTTGTTGAGTCTAAAAGTTTCATTGATAAGAACTATGAAGCGTTTGAAAGAAAAATGCTGAATAGAGAATTGCGGACATACTTATCATATCTTGAAGGTTCCGGTTTTTCGACATATACTGTTGACTGGAAGGTTCTAGAACAAATTAAAGCTAGGCCGAATGCTTCTTTAACACTAATAGTTCCTAGTGAAAAAACCCAATTTTTAGAAGCTGAGGAAGATACTGATCTTAGAAAGGGCCGTTACCGTAGATATAAGCCGGTTAGTGATACTAAGATATTACCTTATAATGAGTTCTTAAATCGATTATCAAAACTTGAAAAAGAAGGAAAATATGTGCTACTAGATTGTGATTTCATAACTCATCATTCATTCTCTTTAGATTACATTTATGCAATTAAGCAAGCTAAACCTAGAGAATTTTTACTCCACGTAATGAACTCGAAAAATAAATTAGTAGAACTCGAATTGGTTAGAGTCTTAACAAATGAAAAACAATGGGATTATTTCTATTTAGTTCGTATATTTCCTGCAGAATATAAACCGTCGGAAGGTGCGTATCTCTTGAATCCAGAATTTTATGATAAAGAACTGGGTTTGAAGATGGGTGAAGAAACATGAGTGCGTGGTTATGTAGTTTTACTGATCGATGCCCATTTTTCCAAAGCTCATTTTGTGGACATAACACTAATAAGCCATTATTGCTCTCTTACCATCCAGAACCAGATTCATCAACGATCTTTGAATGCTATGTAGAACACATGATAAATTGCTGGAATGAATGGCAAAATTTAGCGTCCAAGTGGATAAATCCTGTGAAACGTATATTGTCATCTGTCACTGGTGTTCAGATCGATAAAGAATCTTTTCAGAAAGCAATGAGTTTAGTTATTTTACATCATGACGTTGGTAAACTTACGAAAGAATATCAGGAAAAAAAGTTCTTTAGGCATGAGATTATCAGCGCATATATATTATATCGCCAATTTGACGAAGAATTTAGAGAAGATGAATCAAATATTCTACCAGCGATCCTTGCTTCGGCTGTCTATCTTCATCATGAGGCGCTACAGATATCGCACAATTATTTTGAGATGCGAGACCCCACATATAGCTATCTATTGCATTTGCTTTCTTCAAGGACATTTAATATGATTGAACATTTTAATGAGTTAATTAATCAAATGAACCAAAAATATATTACGCTTTCGCCGTCTGTTACCTCGTCTTTGGTTGGAAAACCAATTATGGGGACTGATGTGGCTCGCACACTCAGTTCGATGATAGTTACAGTTGATGGTTATTCCGAACCGCTTGTAACGCGAATCGCTGTTGCAGCGGTTCTGCATCCTCTTACAATTTGTGACAACTTAGCTGCAAATAAGAGAGGAGGAACACCTTCAAGTCTAAGTAAGGCGCTCATATCATTCTTTAACGATGGAGCCATAACGGTGAGAGAGAATGAGTGAGAAACATAATTTTTATGGAGTGGGAGAAAGAGTAGTTGATACATTACTTTTATATGCATTAAGCGATCTCGCCAGAACAGCTGATCCGAGATCAACTTTCTCTTGGAACCTCGGTAGAGAGATAATATTTGCTCTTAGCTCATCTAAACCTGAAATAAAAGATAAGATGCTAGATGTTCTTAAGAGCAATGCTAGAAGCATATCTATGGCTGAACGCTTAAACTTCAAACTAAATGTAGGAAAAGAATGGAAAGTAAACTCGGTAGCTTGTCTATACTGTACAGGGAATTGGAAGAAGGTTCGTGCAAAGAAAAACGAAAAAAGAGAGGTTGAGAAGACTGAAGACAAGAAGATAGAGCCCGCCTGCAAAATGAAAGGAGAATGTGGAAAAATCAATATTCCGGCTTACGCGGTTTTTTCCTACAGTTTACATAAGCTCAAGTCGATTGACTGGCCAAATGCATATTCTATTTCGAAAAATAAAGGTAAAGGTTATGAAACACTTTATATAGGATTATCGCCATTCTGGTCCAAAGGTGTTAGACAATGGGATACTGAATGGAAAGAGCACAGCTCTTACGTACCAAGTGCTATCCAAGTTCTCCTGCTTTACGCCTTGAGCAAATACGCGATAATTATTCCCGGTGAAACGCTTATTGAGTTAATTTTTTCACCCTCACTAGGGACCCATAGTTATAGGGATGCCAACCGAATAATGAATCTCGTTAAAAGACTGATTACAAGGTTCAGCATAAGTGTGAAAAATATTCATATAGAGGAGTTGCCTATTAGCGTTGTACCACTCGTTATGCTTTCCCAAATGGATCTGCCCTCAATCATTGAACTTTCACGAAGGGAGTTAGAGTTATTGTTTGTTGCTTATGATATGGATCGTGGAGTGCCTAAGAACCCAAGGGGATACGAAGAACGAAGTTTAGTCGATGTAGCCAATTTTTATTCGAGACTTGGGAATTCATTTTGGGACTTTAAACGTATGATAGGGGATTTAGTAAATCAAATGTGGCGAATTGAATTTAAGACCCGCATTTTAGATATTCTAATAGATTTCTCCTATGCTATTTCCGGAAGAAATTTATGGCGTCTGAACGACGCACTATTTAAAGTAAGAGTCCTGGCAGATGATCTAGCACGCACCGGCACTCAGATACATCTTCTTCAACCATGTTCTGCATTCAATATCCAACGAGCAATAGAGATTAGACAAAATCTTAATGAATTTACATAATTTTTAATCAGGCCAATGTCTTGACTAGTTAAAAATTTTAATAATAAAGGGGCTATTAACGATTGATAGACAACAAATTAATTTTATAACCAACTTCATAGCTTTCTCAATTATGTTCTTCCTTAGCAAGGCGGATCTGAATAAGCGGTTTAAGCTTCTTAGAACTGAGTTTCAAAGCTTAGGAATATCTGAGGAGCTTAGGGGTTGGAGTTGGCAGAGTCCTCCTGTTGAGCCTCCCTCAAGAAGCCTGTTTTTTGGCGTTGGTGATTTGGCTGCTAGGTACTGTAAGACGCTCCGAGACATTTATTTGAAGAGAGTTGAGAACATTAAACCTCTCCCT
>JAVYOD010000051.1:0-7798 GCA_038734825.1 Thermoplasmatales archaeon | reverse complement strand
GTTAAACCGAATAGAAAAGCTTGTAGGTGGGGAGGGAGTTAGTCCAAGAATTTTCGCAGATTTTTGTAGTGTTAAAATGCCTGTTAGAAATGCAAGTGTGTACCTGCAACGATTGTACAAAATGAATTTAGCAACTAGAAAAGAAGCGAGAATATATAAAAGGCTAGGATATAGGAAATGGGCAGGATATAAAAAGTATGGTATGAGATAGGTTAGGGACAGAAAGCATATTTTCAGCAGTGAAAAGGAAATATGAAGTAATACAGTTTTAAAATCAAAGAAAAATCTGATTTCAGAAGGATACCAGAGATTTTGGGCATACGTTACAATAGAATGTTATGTCGAATAAAAATGAGGTTTTATTTAAATGAAAATTTAATGTTTATTAGTGAATTAAAGATTATGAACATAATATAAATATAGATATAAAATAATCAATAATTGATTTATTAAACATAGGATTATGAAAAGATTAAAATAGGTATAATACATTTTAATATTATGGCTATCAAATTTTTGGTGCATAACGATGGTGACTATGTTGGCGTTGCAACCTATGATGTGAAGAAGGATGAAGAAGTTGAGGGAGTTTGTCTCGATAACAACAAGAAACTTTCACTCAAAGCTATCGAAGATATTCCACTTGGCCACAAAATTGCCCTGAGGGATATGAAGAAAGGTGATAAGGTAATAGAGTATGGCGAGCCGATTGGGCAGGTAACAAAGGATATCAAGAAAGGTGAACATGTACACATTCACAATATTAAAACAATGAGGTGGTAATAATGTCTGTTTTTAGGGGATATGAAAGGGAAAATGGTCGAGTAGGAACCAGAAATCACGTACTTATAATCCCGCTAGATGACCTTTCGAATTCAGCATCTATTGCTATTGAGAATAATGTTTTTGGTACAAAGGCAATTCCTCATCCCTATGGAAGATTACAGTTCGGCAGAGACCTTGACCTAACTTTCAAGACCCTTGCTGGAATGGGCAGGAATCCGAATGTTGCAAGCGCGCTTGTTATCGGCATAGAAGATCAGTGGACACAACAGATAGCTGATCGCATTGCGGAAACTGGGAAAAGAGTTGAGGCTCTGAGCATAGAAGGAAATGGTGATTTCAAGACAATCGAAAAGGGATCAAGAATTGCGAAAGACATGGTCAGGGAGGCAAGCAACAAAAGGAGAAAAGACTTTGACGTTTCGAACTTGGTTGTAAGCATAAAATGTGGGGAGTCTGACACCACATCAGGACTTGCTTCAAACCCTACAGTAGGAGTTGTAGTCGATAGGCTGGTTGACGAGGGGGCCACTGTTATTTTTGGTGAAACATCGGAGTTGACCGGAGCAGAGAGTTATGTCGCCAAGAGATGCGCAACTCCTGATTTGAAGAACAAATTCCAGAAAATTTTTGATGAATACCAGAATGAGATCGTTAAGGAGGGGGCGGATCTGCTTGGATCACAACCAACTAAGGGAAACATCAAGGGAGGTCTCTCTACAATAGAAGAGAAAGCGTTAGGAAACATACAAAAAATAGGGACAAAGCCCATAGTTGGTGTACTTGATTATGCAGAAGAACCGAAGGTAAAAGGGCTGAATTTCATGAACACCTCGTCTGCTGCTGCTGAGGCTTTAACGCTTTTTTCGGCTGCAGGAGCCGTGGTGCACCTATTCACTACGGGGCAAGGTAATATCGTCGGTAACCCTATAATGCCAGTTATCAAGATAACGGCGAATCCGAACACGGCTAAGACGATGAGTGAACACATAGATCTTGACATTTCCGGTTTACTCAGATTCGAATTTGATCTAAAGGAAGCAGGGAACAGACTTTACGATGCAATGCTGAGAGTTGTCTCAGGAACGCTTACTGCTAGCGAGATACTAAAGCATTATGAATTCGCATTGACAAAGCTTTACATTTCTGCTTAATATTTTTTGATACAAATATTTCTAAACCTGTAGTTATTAACCTTTTGAGATGGAAGCAAAAGAGAAGTTTGAGAGGTGGCATACAAGTATATTTTTGATGGGCTGCTACAAGGTAAGTTTAGGTCAAGAACTTTTCTTAACATAGACGATATCTTTGAAAAGCTGGGTATAAGCAAAACTCTCATCAGGGAAGCTCTGCTTGAACTGTAAGGAGAAGGCCTTGTTATTAGAAACGGTATATATTATTATGTTTTAAGCCTCTCGAGAAAGAATATAATAGAACTATATGAAGTGAGGAGAATTTTGGAGGGATAAGCCGCTGGCTAAGCTACAATTAGCCCATCCATTGTGTTGATCAACGATTTAAGCCAAACCATCACCAAGATAGAAGAACATTCCAAGCTAGAAAAACCAACTCCAATCCGTTTTGCCGACCTGAGTGGCAAGTTTCACTCTCTTATCTGCATAGGTTCGGTAATGCATTTTTATCGAAAATCGTCGGGGACATTAGGCTAAGGTTGAAGATTGTCAGAATTACTTTATTCACGATTTTCAACAGAAGGAGAGATGATTTCTCTGAGCATAAGTCTGTGTTCAATGCAATAAAAGATAAAAAGCCCTCACTAGCAAAGGAACTGATGATTGATCACTAGAACAAGGTCATAGACCATGTGAAAAGGGAATTGATAATGCAGTTTTATGAGTAGCAATCAGTGAAACCTGAGCATCTTAGTACTATCAGATAATGGTATCTCTCCCTTTGGTTCTATGCCTAGGCCGTTTCCTTGTGGTGTAATAGTGTTTCTATCAATCTTTCCATAAAACGCAAAGATTTCCGGGATCTCGTTTGGCGGAGTTTCCACAATGGCATTTCCATCATAGGAACACGCTAGGATTGCGCTGGCCATTATGCCTATCCAGCCGTTGTGAGGTCTATTGTGAAAGGCAAGTAGTGCATTGTGAGCTTTTAGAAGCCCCATTATTTCAATCATTGGTGTGATACCTCCAATTTTGGCAACATCCGGCTGATAATAGCTCAAGCAATCATCTTCGAGAAGCCTTTTAAAATCAAAGATGCTGAAGAAATTTTCACCAGCTGCAACAGGACCAATCTGGTTAAGTTTCCTGAGAGAATCAAAATCATCGGGTGGCCAGATGGGTTCCTCTACCCATTTTAGCTCGTATTTACTTGCTTTATTCATGAATTCTTTTGCAGCTTCAAAATCCATCGAGCAGTTCATGTCTACCATCAGCTCAAAATCGTATCCTAATTCCTCTCTTATTATCTTTACAGTTTCGAGAGTATCAGACCTAGATTGGTGCAATTTTATTGACTTATAACCTGAGGAAAGCAAATTTTTAACGGCAAATGCGGCTTTCTCAGGGTTAGAATATCGTGAAAGTGATACATATCTTTTAACGGAGGGACGCCTCTTTCCGAGCAGTATAGAGATACTGGAGCCTAACTCTTTCCCAAGTAGATCCCAGAGTGCAATATCTATCCCGGAAATAGCCCCGGTAGTGATTCCGTAACCACCGGAAAATGTCATCCTTCTCATGTTATCCCATATCTCCCTGATGTTGTTTTCATCAGCAGAAATTACATAATCTGAGAGCATATCTAGTATAGCGATGTATGGTTCTCTAGAATTACCGGCTGCTGTAAGTACTTCTCCCCAGCCTACCTTTCCATTGTGGTTTTCAATCCTCACAAAGAGCTGGTTTCCCCATTCCTGAAGCCACATTTGTTCGGGATCGGTTTTATCTAACGGTATGGATGCTTTAATCTTTTCAATACTTTTCAGCATGATTATTGAATATGTACGATCTATAAAAATGTTAGTACTTGACTGACCAAGGTCGCCATGGAGGACTGACCATCCAGAGGAATTTACTATTCAGTCAAATACATTAATTGACATTCAAAGGACTGAGGCCTAGATAGAGAAGTTGAACTTTTTACAATGTATAGCTAATGTCTTCAAGCAGGTCATCCGCATTTTCTATCCCTACCGAGTTCCTCACAAGATTAGGAGTAATTCCCAATATCTCTTTTTTTCAGGATGCTTGCGTGGGTCATGTAAAAAGGAATTTCTAAATACCATTCAACACCTCCGAGGCTCTCAGTTAAAGGGAATATTTCAGTTTCCTCTATCGAATGTCTAATAGACTTAAAGGGTAGAAAATGGATATCGTTGTTTAACATGATATGGAATAGTGGAATGTTTCCTCATAGAACTGGAACATTATAGGATTAATATAACTAAAAAGTAAAAAGGAATACATAGAGGTGCGCACATAAGATCAAAGTACTCCGTAAATGAGAAGTTTGAGATTGTCATGGAAGTACTCACAGAAAACATTACTCAGGCGGAGATATGCAGGAAACATGGAATATTTCCCACCCAACTAGCAAAGTGGAAGGAGCAGTTAAAATAGAGCTGTAAGAAAGGGCTGTCTGATGGTATGCATCCACAATCAAGGAAAGAGGAAATTGACAATCTCAAGAGAATGATTGGCGAGCAGTACCTAGTTATAAACGCCTTTTTAAAAAAAAAGGCTACAAGGAAGGTAGAGATGATTGTAGTTGAAGATCTCAAGGAATATATGTCATTGAGGGAGATATTAACGGTATCTGGCATATCACCTCCCTTGTTTTACTACAGATCTCATAAAAAAGTTCTTTTGTCCTCATTTGTATGACTCTACAAGTGTGAGAGCCAGAGACTGCCGTCTTGTACCTTGTCCTGTGAGGCCGATATACTAATTGGCAACCCTTCGCCTCGATATAATACCCTGGAACAAGGGTGAATAGAAAAATGTCGAGATTACCTCGACTTTAAACTCTCAGCGGCCACGGAGGAAGTCAATGTGTGAATAGGATTAGATGTACATAAAATTAGTATATATAACAGAAATGAAGAAAGATGGAAGTGTGACTGAACAGTATGAGATTGCAAACACAGAGGAATCATTGAATGTGTTCAGGGAAAGATACATTAAGACAAGGCCTGAAATTGCACTTGAGGTATCAACAACAGGTAAGTAAGATGTAAGGATCATGAAGGATCACCTTGAAAATATACTCAATTACTTTGTTCACAAAATAACGAATGCGAAAACTGAAGGAATCAATTCAAAGATTGCTCTAATCGAAAAGATGTCGTATGGCCATAATAACACGGAACATTTGAGGACTGCAATATTCTTAGCCATATTTCTTATCATATGTCACTTCTCATCTCCAAGCATTTAATTTTCTTCATTTTCGAAATGAAATGAATAAATTTCAATTGACATTTTTGAATAAAATTCAACTGGCATTTACAATATACTTCAGATGCGGTAATTTACAGCTTTATCCAGCAGCCTGAAACAATCCAAACCTAATTGGTGAAGGGCCAATCTATGAAAAAACCTGAAAACATGGTAGCGAACTGAACATTGGGATATGACAACATAGTTGTTACGGATACATGTCAATACTCTATGAAAGCTCTAGGGATAATGTCCCCGCTATCGCAAGATAAGATTATACAGGAGGGCCAGCGATCTACCATGTCACCGCTAGTAGGTATATGCCCGATTGCGAATGTCTTATGCGTCAAAATGTAAACTCCGCGGAATGCGATTACGAATAAAGTGAAGTCCAATTCTATAGTAAAGGGATGAAGGCAAAACCTGAAGGCAAGTTTTGGTAAATGCACTCTTAAGGTTCTCTGGCGTAGAGACAGTAGCACGGTATAAGAGGTTTGAATGCAAACATGGATGGTACATCATCCATCAGTGCCAGGAAGAAATGTAGAAGTCAACTTACCCGACATTTGGGATAATGCCCCGGCAGATATTATCATAGTAGCTATAACAATGGTGATAATAAGCCGGAAGAACAAAGGGCCTCTGGACTTAACAGCCAGAAGAAGTGAAGGTGTGGGAGAAGAGTTCTTTAACAGCTATTAAAGTGCCTCCTGTATGAAACATCAAATAAAGAGCTATAATTTGAGCAGTTTGGACCACACAGGAAACCCATAGCATACATGGAATCTGGATAAGGCACATTCAAACTTAGTTATGGGGAAGGGATGCTGATAATGTATCATTAAGTTTGAAGCTGTTTTGGGGAAAACTCACCATACGGAATTTCAGAGGGTTTGGCGAAACTAATCTGGGAAAGTCACTTCTACGGGGCGTTGAAATTTGCTCAGACGAATTCAGGAATCATGCCCCCATTCTAATCGGTTGTGAACTCACATGAAAGACCGATAACCAAAAAATATATGAAAGCAGAAGATCAAACCACTTTTATATCTCCTTTTTCAGATATTTCTTCTAGTGATTTTTTCTTCGTTTCAGGAGCTAGTAGAATGGAAAGAACAAGTCCACCTATGCATGCGATTACAATTATCAACATCTGATCCCCATGAGATAAGCTAGGAAATATAAGGCCAGTTAACACGCCACCCAACCTACCTATTCCCTGTTTCCAGCCTTCTGCCGTTCCTCTTATCCTAGTCGGGAAAAGTTCAGGAGAATATACCATGTGCAAGCTTCCGGGGCCAATACCCTCAAACATTGCGAATAATACGAATGCCACAAGCGAAAGTATTTTAAGGCTAGCAGGTGCAAGCGCTAGTAATACTATTGTTATGAGCATACCAGCCCAGCCGGTAATAGTCGAGTTTCGTCGACCGAATGTATCGATAACCAATATACATATAACGTCTCCGAGAACAAATAAACCCCAGTACAGAGATGAACCAATAATGCCCGCCTCGCCAAATGACGCTAGAATGGACGGTCCATATATGGAGGCGTTTACGAATGCTATTGCAAAGAAGAAGTAGAACAGTCCGATGAATATGGCCCATTTTGTGTATTTGGTCAACAGCTCCCGATAATAACCAGATCTGGGTGGTTTAAGATTAGAATCCATTATGAATTTTTTGGTTTCAGCAGGCATGGGCATCTGGGTTACCCGTTCAATCACTTCTATTGCCTCCTTCTTCTTATCGTGTTCCAAAAGCCATCTGGGTGACTCAGGTGTCCTCATTCTCGCTATTACTACAATCAATGCCGGTATGGCGGCGGACATTAACATGTACCTCCACGCCACTGTCGCACCAATTGGCAAAAGTAGGTAGCCAACTACGACAGCTACAACACCTGCTATATTAAAAAATGTGATATTCATGACAAGGAACTTCCCCCTAGGGTTCACGGGTGTAAACTCACTTAGATATGATGTGGCAATTGGGTAATCCAATCCAATGCCAAGCCCTATAAGAAATCTCGCTAACAATAGCTCATAAGCATTAGTGACAAGCCCAGAAAATATTGCAAAAAAGACAAATAAAATCAGGTCTATGATAAAGACCAAGCGTCTCCCTACTCGATCTACAAAATAGCCCGCAAACAAGGAACCTACAAGGTTTCCTATAATGACTGAAGTCGCAATCAACCCGACAAGAAATGGATTATGATGCAGCCCAAACACCGTTTCAATCCCAGCAAGAGCAACTGAGATAATAACTATATTGTAGCCATCGACAAAAATGCCACCACCAGTGAGCAAGAGCATCTTGTAGTTGAACCACTTAGATTTCTGAAAATCCATCTGCTTAAATGCTTCAGATTTTAATCTTTCCCATGATTCTGTCATTAATTAATCTTTAACAACTAATCATTATATAAATTTTTTTGAAAAATATGCTGTATTTAATAAATCTGACTAATGTCTTAATATTGTCATATATATTTATATAGTTTATATTATTCTCATTTTTTATGTGTAAATTTAAAATAAGATAAGGGAAAACATCATAATAAGAAGAGATTTTTGCAAAAATATAACAAATAATTAA
>JAVYOD010000050.1:0-7931 GCA_038734825.1 Thermoplasmatales archaeon | reverse complement strand
GTACTGGATTCAAAATGTTGCATTTCTTAACTCAAACAACAACTCAATACAGTTCATCGATAATGTTTGGAATTTTTCTTCACCCAGTTCGTCAATGCTTAACTCCACAATAGAAGGCAACGGTACCATAGCTAGATCCGGTCACTCACTGTTCTACTATGATGTCGCAAATAACTCTCTCCCAGGAAACAATATTTCACTGAAAAAACCCTATACGATAGAGCTCCTCTCAGTTTCAACATTGCGCAACGGATCGCCTGCCGTGATATTTGAATACAATGACGGTTACGGTTGGGTAACATACGATCTAGTAACATTCAAATTTGCTAGGAATACAGACCCTGACGGGAATTTTTACGTGGACGGCTCCACCACAAATCCAATAGGTACGAACTATGATGCAGAACTAATACTGGGCGGTCCAGGGAACGGAAGCAGTACAGAGGATCTCTCTTCCACTTTATATCTATCGCTCGAATATTGGAACGGCCACAATTTCCAGGAGGTTCCTAACGCCTTCAACTTTGGTTCTGATACAGCTGAAACCATATGGAATGTTTTTTCAATGGCTTACTACAATGAAACCACGGGTATGATCTTCACTAACGTGACTGCTGGGCCAGGCAGCCTCCTCGAACTGTACCAGTCCAGCGAAGTTTCAACCATAGACCTAAGAACGGGTTTACCTGCGGGTAATCTATCCGTCGGAGGGTTAAACTACACATTTCAGAACAACTGGGTCAATATAACAATAGGGCCTGGAAATTATTCCCTTAAACTCTACGATTCAGAGGGTCTCCTGATATGGTACAGGAACATATCTGCTAAGGCAGGAGAGGTTCTTTCTCTGATCGCAAAGGCATTGTACAACGTCACTTTCTTCGAAAACAATCTTCCTTACGGAAGCTTCTGGGGGGTAAACATAAGCGGGATCGGCTCATTGGGTCCTTTCACCAATTCCACAATAACAATTCAACTCCCCAACGGAACTTATAATCTTTCTGTATACACGGAAAACAAGAATTACAGATCGCCGCCGCCTCTGGAATTCATAATACTGGGGTCTCACATCGAGATATACCTAAATTTTACTCTGATAACTTTTCCCGTAAAATTCATTGAAGTAGGGTTACCCCCGGGGACCTGGTGGACTGTGATGATAAAAGGTAAGAGCTTCAACTCCAGCGAAAGCTCAATTGTGATATATGAATCTAACGGCTCTTACCTGTTCCAGATTGACAATGCCTCTGGCTATACCCCAAACATTACAAATGGTCCCTTGATCGTCCGGGGAAAGCCGGTCACAGTAAATATATCGTTCTTTTACTACGTATATCTGGTTGGAAACATAACACCAAAAAGTGCCACACTCTACATAAATGGCAAGCCCGTGAACGTGCACTCAGGTCACTTTAACATAACTCTGAAGGCTGGAAGCTACAGCTTGAAAGCTGCTTCCTTCGGTTATTCAACATACACCGCTAGTATTAATCTAAACAACACGAGTAAGGTGCATTTCATAAATATAACACTAAACAGCGTGAACTACGATGAATATTACTTTCTCGTTATTGCCCTCGTAGCGATCGTGATAGCTATGGTAATATACAGGAAAAAACGTTGAATTGCTCAAATTCCTAATTAAGAGAAAGACTATGGCTGACTCGTGTTTCTGAGTATTTGAATAACGAATTTAAGTTTTCATTTTATTCTATTTAATTGACTCAAAATGTAATTAATAATTTTTAACTGATTTAAAAGGCAGTTAATAATTTTACAAGGATTCTAATCACCAGAAGTGAAAAAACCGGCGGAGCACGGCAATGTTGTGACATCAATCGTCCTAGGTGTATCTTCTATAACATATGCTATTGTTTCTAAAAGATACTACGAATCAATTATTTTCTGGCTCCCTATTTTCCTTGGGTTGTTTGAATACGATGTCCCTTTCCGCACTGCAATAAGAAAGAGGGAAGATGCCATAATGATTGCCGTTATATTTCTTCTCTCAGTTATTTCACTTTACTATGAATACTATCTCATAATACCCTATGCGCTGTTCTTTGCGGTATACGCATTAAGACTACGCATAGTTAAAAACAAGCTCAACCAGTATGCTAATGGAGTGGGTTTGATAGCATTCTCACTTATGTTCTCATTCACCGCAGTCAAGCTGGTCACCTCATCCCTTATTTTAGGCTTAACACTTTCAGTTTATTTTATCGGATCCGAATTTGCTGTAAGGGGGAAGATGAGGAAAAAGAATATTCTCGTTTTATATAATTTGGTTCCGCCACTCATGGGGCTTATTAATCCTTACTTTTTCATATATTCTCTTTCGCTTGTCAGGATACCCATATCACTTTTCTCTAAGAGCGTACGGCAGGTAGGTATGGCCGAAACATCCTCTATGATAATTCTCGTTTTATTCCTTATTCTTTCAATGCATTTCGGTCTTCTCCCTCAATATAAGATATGGTTGTTTTGATCAATTACGCGATTATCCTAGAATATAGGTCTGCAACGTACTCTCCGATAGCTGGAGAGGCAGTTAAACCCGGGGATTCAATCCCTATGAGATTTATGAAATTCTCATATCCAAGCTCGGAGCATTCCTCAATAACAAAATCCCTGAAACCTGTGCCTTTGTCTTCGAGTTTCGGCCTTATTCCGGAATAGTCAGGTACGAGTGTGTATTTTTCTATAGATGGCATATATCTTCCTACATCTTTGATAAAAACACTTACGTCAGTTTCCACGCTATAATCTATCTTATCAACGTAATATGCATTCGGCCCGAGCCTAACGGTTCCTGATATATCAGGTGTCAAATGTATACCGAGCCCGTCCTTCCCAGGTAGTGGATAAACTAGCGTGGATACTGGTCCCTTGCCCTCAATCCTATAGTAGTCCCCTTTGCAGTATCTTATCCTGTATCCCATTGATTCAACATCTATCCCAACGCTTTCCGCTATTTTGTCACTGTACAATCCTGCACTGTTTATAACGGCCTTTGAATTGAATGAGAATTTTCCTCCCTTCCTTGTGCCGGAAACCTCGTAAACACCATCACGCTTTATAATTTTACTAACTAAGCTCTCAGTTATTAGTGTTCCTCCGTTGTTGATGAATTTGGAGTAGAAATAATGTATAAGCGCATCCTGATCGACTATCCCGCTGCTTGGGGTAAAAAGGGCAAAATCTGCTTTCAAGAGTGGTTCAATTTCAGAGATCTCTTCACTATCCAAAATTTTCATTCCCTTTACACCGTTGCTCTGACCTTGCTTTCTCAGTGTCTCGAGCTCTGAGAAATCCTCCCAGGATGAGACAGTTAACTTTCCTGTCCTCCTGCACGCTATACCATTTTTCTCACATATATCGTATATCAAACTGTTTCCCCTAACACATAACTTTGCCTTTAGGGAGCCAGGTGGGTAGTGGATCCCTGAATGGATGACTCCACTATTGTGGCTGCTAGACTCAAGTCCAACATTCCAGTTTTTCTCGAGTATGTATATATCGTTATAATTCTCTGAAAGGGCTGCACCGATTGCAAGGCCAACGATACCTCCCCCTATGATCGTGATATTTACTCCGCTCACGCAACAGAATTTTGAACTTCGATTTATTTCTATTCAGAGCGTAGGCTCCTGCTGTAGAGCTCTGAAAATACCCCGGGCTGCTTGGAGAGGGAATCCAGAGTTCCTTCCTGGACAACCTTGCCCTTTTCGAGGACCACAATCCTGTCAGCAAGTGTTATGAGGGAAAACCTGTGTGATATAAGAATGAGAGTACCTTCGCTTGAGTAACGCTTCAGGGCGTTCATTATCTCCTTCTCAGAAGGCGGATCTATCTGAGCGGTCGCCTCATCCAGTATAACTATCTCAGGATTTCTAACGAAAGCTCTTATGATTGAAACAGCCTGCCTCTGCCCCTCAGACATGTTCCTACCCATCTCCCCGACCTGCGAATCAAGGCCTTCCGGAAGTGAATTGAAAATATACTGCATACCATACCTTCTTATCAAATCCTCTACCTCTTCTCTGGATACGTCTTCCCTGGCGTATCTAATGTTTTCAAAGACTGTCCCGTTAAATAGAAAAGGCTCCTGAAGGACAGGAGAAATAATGTTTCTGTACATCTTCGTATTTATATTCCTCAGATCTCTTAAGTCAATGGTAATTTGCCCTGAGTCCGGTTTTTTTAGTTTGAGGATGACATTTGTAAGTGTTGTTTTTCCTGCGCCAGTCCTTCCAACAATGGCAACCCTCTCGCCTTTTCTAATCTCTATACTCACTCCCTCTAGAGCAGATGATTCCTCATATTTTACCTGGATACCTCGTCCAACTATGGAGTTGGAGAAGTGTTCTATAGTTTCCTTACCTTCGTCCTCTTCTTCCTGAGAATCTATTATGGAGTATATCCTTGATGCCCCAACTAATGAATTCTGGTACGTATTGTACAGCTGAGAAAGCTGGATTATCGGATTGAAGAACTGCTGAATGTAGGTGATGAAAGCAACGAGGATCCCGAGTGATATGGCCCCAGACTGGAGAGAGAGGGAACCCTCATATATCACGATCATTATCCCGGCTGCCTCTATGACCCTTATCACAGCGCTATATAAGGAGGAAAGTCTTGAAGCATTCATGTTTGCTTCAAAATTGTCGTAGTTAAGCCTGTCGAATCTTTCCGCTGCCTGATTTTCAGCGTTGAATGCCTTAACTGTTCTCATCGCGGCGATGGTTTCCGCAAGGTTACCTGTTATTGAAGCTATGGTCCTCCTCGTCCTGAGGTAATTCATCCTAACCTTTCCCTGAAGGGAGAGCGTGAATATGCCAAGGATCGGTAAGACAGCTAGGCTGAATGCTGCTAGCCTCGCGTTGAGGTAGAACATGATACCGGCAGATATCGCGATAGTTGTAATCCCCGAGATTACCTGAGGGAGCTGGTAAGTAAGAAAATCAGCTATTGATTCTGAATCGTTCTCAATTCTGCTAATAAGGTATCCCGTTCTGACCTTTGAAAAAAAGTCAATAGGAACACGCTGCAGTTTCGAGAAAGCGTTGTCTCTCATACCTTTGATGAACTTCTGGGCTACCATAGTTGAAGTCACAGTCTGGAATCTCGAACTTACGAATTGCATAAGGTAGAGGAAAAAGAAAAGCACTGAATAGAGGATTAGAAGATCCACGTTTCTCCTTAGGATTTCATTAACGGCATAACCCAGTGCTAAAGGGTATAGGACGCCAGTTACAGCTGTTACAACAACGGATATTACAAAGATAGAAGAGTATCTCTTGAACCTAAATATATCCCTGATCATTCTCAGCATTGTTCTGATACCCTTCTGGGGCTTCAGGTATCTATCCTCTGTCGCATCGTAACCACTTGTCATGAGCTCCCCTCCCTCATCTCTCCGCTCTCAAGTATCAGAACCTTATCCGCAAACGACAGCGCAGAATCACGGAGACTTATCATTAGGATTATTGAATCTTTGAGCTTCTCCTTTAGATTTCTAAATATCCTGACTTCTGTATCCGGGTCCACACTTGAAGTCGCGTCGTCCAGGATAAGAACAGATGGTTTCCTTATCACTGCCCTCGCAATTGCAATCCTCTGCCTCTGCCCTCCGGACAGAGTAATACCCCTCTCACCAACCAATGTTTCATATTTCTGTGGGAGGGATGAAATGAAGTCTGATATCTCCGCGATCTTCGCAGCTTCTTCTACCTCCCTGTCAGTGGCTTCTAATCCAAAAAGAATATTCTCCTTTACCGTACCTGAAAGGAGGTTTATTTCCTGTGGAACCATAGCTATAATTCTTCTCAACACGCTCAGTGGTATATCCTGAATTGGAATACCAGATATGGTTATCTTACCAGAAGTAGGGTCGTAGTATCTCATGATGAGATTTACTAGAGAACTCTTGCCTGCCCCTGTTCTGCCCGTTATGCCTACGAAATCACCCGGTGAAACCCTGAATGAAATATTTCTGAGTATCACCCTCCCTCCTCTCGAAAAACTTACACCACTGAGCTCGAGGGGGCCAGGTGGAAGGCGGAAATCCTTAACGTCAACATCTTCCTCGTCCCCGGTGGAGATAACTTCGTTTATCCTCTGGATCGCAGCTCTTGAGTTCTCTGAAAAAACAACCATTCTTCCAAGAAATGAAACTGGATTTGTGAGCATGGAAAATATTGTAACAGCAGCGACAAGACCACCAACGCTGCTTTTGCTTATCATATCGAAATAGCCGCCGACACCTATAGCTGTGCTTGATATCGCTGCCACGGTGAGAGGCATCAGATTGTTGTAAAGACCCCTTATTTTTCCGACTTCATAATTTTCATCAAGATACTCCTGTGTTTCTAACGAGTACTTTTTAATCTCCTTCTCCTCTGCAGAAATACCCCTTATAACCCTCTGCCCAACAATGTTTTCCTGTAGAATCTCCCCCAGCCTTCCGTATGTCTTCCTTATCATCCTCCACAGGGGCCTTTGCTTCTTCGACGATATCATTCCGAGAAATATGAGGACTGGAGTGGCAAGGATAAGGAGAACTGAGTAAAATGGGGACTCAAGGTAAAGGAGAACAAGTCCCTCGCCAATCAGAAATATCGTGGGAATTAAGCTCGTAAATGTGTTCAGAATAAAGTTCCTCGTTGCCTCTATGTCCATGGTACCGCGTGACAGGAGATCACCGGATGTCTGAGATTCGAAGAATAAAAATTTCTTCCTGACAAGATGATTCATAAAGTCAGTTCTCAATTTCATTGCATAGTATTGCGATATATACTGTGAATTGTAATTAAGAGAAAAGCTAACAACTGCTGATATCCCATAAGCCACGAATATTAGAAGTGTATATCTCAAAATAAGAGCGTATTTCCCTGACTCAAGGGCAGAAACTGAATCCCCTATGAAAATAGGAACGAAGAGTAGGGATAAGTTTGATACTAGACCCGAGATTATTACCACTAGAATTAGAGGCTTTTTATCTTTAATGAAGCGAAAAGAGAATATCAGGGGTTCAAATAGACCTAGGAGAGAATTCTTCATTCCCTTCTGTAATCCACCCGTTTCCTGCATGCCATAGATCTCCTCATTACTCCTCTATTTCCCTTCCTAATATTATTTTTTGTGAACACTCTATGCTATTTTTTATATCCTTCAATTCAATAAATAAAGTGTTAATAGAGGCTGAATCAGTGAAGGGTTTGTCCAGGGAAAATAACGAAGATTCATTTGCAATCATTCAAATGTTTAACCACGAAGAAAAAGCGCTTATTTCAGTGGCAGATGGAATGGGAGGTGGGGATTACGGAGAAGTTGCAAGTTCTACTGCAGTCCATTCCTTAGCTTCTAGTTTTTCTGAGGGTTTGAAGCGTAACGTTGATTTCGAAACACTTTGTAACATAGTCCTGGAAAGTTTTTCTTCTGCGAATCAAAAAATTAGGGAGATTACGCTTGAATTGAATGCGGAATGGATGGGTACTACGATGGCATCTCTGATGGTCATCGGCCATAAGGCTTTCATAGCAAACATCGGCGATTCTAGAGCATATGTTTTTGATCGCCAGGGCAATATAATTTTTAGGACCAAGGATCATACCTACGCGCAAGACCTGATAGACTCAGGTTACAGTACTTACGAAGATCTGCGGGCAGACTACAGGAGAAATGAATTAACGAGGGCTATAGGTATATCAGAAAATATAAATCCGGACTATAGCGTTATTGAGATTTGGCCGGGATACAGCGCAATTCTCTGCACAGATGGTTTCTGGGCTTACCTTGGGGATGATGAGATTGCAATGCTTGCCTTGAAACAAGATGTTAGTGCTTCTGATATGGTAAGAGCTGCGCGCAATAATGGTTCCGACGATGACACTACAGTTATTTTCATTTTATTTTGAGTGGGTTTCAGC
>JAVYOD010000049.1:0-8032 GCA_038734825.1 Thermoplasmatales archaeon | reverse complement strand
CGCGGAAAATTCATCGTATCTCTGGTAAGCCCTGTATATATCGCTCTCCGTGATTATTCCTATGACCACTTTATCCTCCCTAGTTACTATAGGGATGCCTCCGATTCTATTCACGTGCATTTTCCTTAAGACACTAAGGACTGAATCATCGGGGAAGGAATAGACCACATTTTTCGTCATAATCTTTGATACGGATGTGATATCGGCCTCTTCCCTCTTGACATTGAGGAGATCTTTAACCGTAATTATCCCAACCAGTCTGGAATTCTGAACAACTGGAAGCCTTTTTAGCTGTTTTTCGAGGAAAATACGGTGGACTTCAGATACGCTTACTGTATCCTCCACGCAAACTGGATTGGAAGTCATTATATCTGAAGCTTTTGTCCTCGCAAGCACAGGAACGCTGTACTCGCCTCTATGCGCTGGAGAGTCTGCCCTTGTCCTGACCTGGCTTTTGTATATCGTGTATTTTGGCCCCGCTATATAGTACGAGATCACCACAGCTATCATTGATGGTATCATCAGCTGTAAAGTTCCGGTCATCTCGCTTACCATAAGTATAACTGCTATCGGAGTCCTTCCAACCCCAGCAAAGAGCGCCATCATACCTATTATCACAAAAGGCGCCGGTGTTGGTACGATTGTCTTATTCACCATAGTTAGCAAAAGCCACAAAAATGCACCCAGGAAACCGCCTATAACTAGTGAAGGAGCGAATACCCCTCCGCTACCTCCTGACCCTATGGTGAATGATGTAGCGACAACCTTCGCTAGAATTGTGACTAGAAGAACCGCCACCAGGGGCAAAACTATGTAATTGGTTCTAATCAGCGAGAGCTTTCCATCAATCAGGTATTGTAGATATCCATAACCCATTCCTGTAACCTCAGGGAAGAAAATAGAAATTGTTCCAGCAACCGCTCCCCCAATCATTGGTCTCAGGAATTTCTTTATCTTGATCTTAGAAAACATGTCCTTTGTTTTGTAAAAGAGGAATGTGTAGAAGCGGCCGAAAACACCTGCAACTGCACCAAGTATAGCATAAAAAATCAAGTTCAGCGGATGATTGAACGTATACGTAATTCCTGTCCCAAATATTGGCTCAAAATTTGTGAATGAAGCAAATATCACATAACCTATGGGAGATGCAATGAAGGCGGGGATGAGTGCTTCGACCTCCATATCCCCAGCACTGTAAAGAATTTCTGCACTGAGTATCGCACCTCCGAATGGTGATTTGAATATTGAGCCTATGCCTGCGCCTATTCCGGCCGCAACTGCAATCCTTCTATCTTTGCTGGACAAACCCAAGACTCCAGATATGAAGGAACCGAAGCCTGCAGAGATCTGGGCTGTTGGACCCTCTCTACCAGCACTCCCTCCTGAACCTATAGTTAGCGAGGATGCTAGCATCTTTATTATAGGCACCCTTTTTCTTATTACACCGTTCTTATTGTGAAATGCGTCTATGGCGGCATCCGTACCATGACCCTCTGCCTCAGGTGCAAAAAAATATATGAGAAGACCCGCACCCAGGCCACCCAGAGCTGTGGACACAGGGATCAGGTAATAATGAGGGTTAACAGTGGGTGGTACAGGCGTTTCCCCGGCCGGATTAGGTGGATAGAATCCAGTAAGGCTCCCAAGAATGAAATTAGATGATTCCTGCAAGAGATAGTAAAATGCAGTGGCTCCAAGACCTGCGATCAACCCTATCAAAATGCCAACCACTACCCACTTACCAAGATAACTGGAAAGGATCAGAGACTTCAGGAAAGAAAATGGATTCCTGCTGGATCGCTCCAAATTTATCTATGCCAAATTATGACATCAGGTATATATCTTGCTAAAGTTACTAATTTGGAAAGTTGCAATTAAGGCAGTATCAATTCCTGTGGGAAAAGGAATAAACAGCAATTGAAAATATCACGAAGAGCGGGATGAGAACGAGATCAGAGATCTTAACGGCCGCCTCTGCAAACCAGAACACGGAAAAGGAAAGAAGAAGAGCGGAAACGATGACCTTCATATTTGCCTGCTTAATCTTCCTGACCTGAGACCTGAGCACTATTGTTCCGACTGCAACAACCACAAGCCCAGATAACAATCCGAAGAGTGTTGAATAATAGTTCATAGGTACCAGGGCAACGATCACTATTGCAGCTTCGAACGACTCCACAAGACCTACAGTGAATGCTGTATAGAATACTCCCCTTTCAATGTTTTCGTTCTCCTGTGAAGGATTAGATCTAGACCTGAGCACTGCCCTCCTCGCGCTTCTCGCTAGACGGATGCCGAAATAAAGAAGGAGAACACCTGCAACAATCCTGACGAGGACCATAGGTAGCCTCGCTATCTGTTCTCCAACAATGAAAGTTATCAGAAAAACGATAAATATCCCGGCGGCAACGTAAAGGAAAACCTTATTCCCTCCTTCTGCTGAAATAGCTAGACCTACGGCGGATGCCTCTGAAATTTCGAGGAGCGTGATACCCATTGCAGCTAGGAAAATTCCAGGGTCGAGCAACCGTTTCGAATGTATTCTAGTAATATCTATTTTTTTATTGAAGTACTCACTACCTAGAATGTGAAATCAAATGCATCGGGCCTGGGATATGCTGAGCTGATAATAACCTCTATCATATGGGGTGTCACATACGTGCTCCTAAAGTACGCCCTTTCTTATCTGGATCCCCAGCAGATTGCCTTTTCTAGATTCCTTGTTTCGTCGATTCTCTTCATTCCTGTTATATTTCTCATAAAAGAAAGATATACTAGGGTTGAGATCGTAAGGCTTGTTCTGCTCGCCTTGACTGGTGTACTTCTGTATCAACTCTTGTTCATTTGGGGAGAGAAGGGCTTAACTGCCGGGGATGCAAGCTTCATCGTGAGCTTGGAACCTATATTCATCGCTATTCTCGGTGTCGTGACTAGAGAGGATAGGATGACACCCATGCGCCTGCTAGGCCTCGTTATAGCCACTGCGGGCCTGATAGTACTGTTGAGACCAACAAATGTGACGAGTTATGAAATATTCTCCGCAATCCTTGTATTGTTGAGCGCCTTTTCATGGGCAGTTTACACCGTTTGGGGAAAGAACATTCTTTCTAAGCACAATCCTATGAATGTTACTGGATACGTCTCAATATTCGGGACATTGATGCTCTTTCCTTTCGTCTATTCTGGCCTCGGTAAACTGTTCTCTATCAGAGCACCTTTTCTCATAATTTCCCTTGTGTTCTTAGGTATTTTCGCGACCTTCATAGGATACTATTTGTGGTTTGATGGATTGAAGAAGGTGAATCCGATTAGAGCTGGCTCTACCCTGTATATCACACCATTCGTGACCGTCGTCGCTGCATCATATATTATATCGGAGCCTATTGAATACGTAACTCTTGCCGGAGGTGCCCTGATCGTTGCGGGTCTTATAGTTGGAAGGTAGTCCTATATAGTCTTAAGGCCGTTTCCAGTCAGTACTAGAACGCTTTCTTTCTCGTCCATCTTCTCGTAGGCTGCGAACACAGTCGCAGAACTGTATTCAACGTAGAAGCCCTTGGAAGCGAGTGCCTGCCTTGCTTTAATTATTTCGCTTTCAGAAACGACTACGCATCTCCCGTACTTTCTGACTGCTTCCACCATCTGATCGATGAGTATCGGTTCCCTTGAAACAAGGGCATCTGCTAGCGAGATGATTTTATTATCCTTATCATAGGTGAAGCCGTTTACAGCGGCACAGAGTGGGCAGACCGCTTCAGTCTGAACTGCCACTATCTCTGGTATTTTTCCAATCTCACCTGATTCGAGGAGGTGCTCCAGGCCAGAAACGACACCAAGAAGAAGGGTGCCGGCTGAGACAGGGAGGAATATCCTGGCCGGCATCCTGTGGTCTAGCTGCCTAAATATCTCATAACTGAGTTGTCTCATACCATCTCTGAACTCCGGGTTAAGAATGTGGCTAGCATAGTACCCTGGGTATCTGGACGCTGTTTTCTGAACAGTTGAGCGTGATCCTTCAACAACATGGATCTTCGCGCCATATGCTTCTATCTGCCTTATTTTCTCCATTCTAGTATTTGCAGTGACGAAGATGTTGACCCTAAAGCCAGCAGCTGTTCCATAGGCGCTGATAGATGCCCCTGCGTTTCCAGATGAGTCCTCGTTGATCTCATATCCCTGTGGAATATTTGAAATGAGGCTTGAGATCAACGCCTTGCTCCCCCTATCCTTGTATGAGAACGTCGGGGAGAAGTAGTCCAGCTTCAACTTCAGGTTACCGAGGTCTACCATTGGCGTTTCGACCTCTCCGAGACTGATGATCTTATCCAAGTAAGGGTAATTAGAGATATAGGGTCCTTCCCTGTACTTAAAGTCAATATCAGGAACGAGTATGCCGCCGCAGTCGCAGACAGGCTTGCCGTTGAATTTCGTTCTCCTCCTTCCACAGCTCTGACATATGGCCCTAAGCATTCATATCACTAATGCCATTAACATAAAAATATTACCAGAACTTTGTTTTTATTAGTTTAGAACATTAAGGAAAGGAAGAGCATGAGCTTTTATTGCATAGGATTTCCTACTTCTCATTTTCAAATTCATTGTAGAGATCTATAAGTTGATCTATCTCTCTTTCAAGGAAAAATCTGCTAGCGTATTCGATTAGCGTATTCCTCTCCTTCCTAGTTGCAAGCGCTCTTGCTATAGTTTCCTCCATTTTTTCCATTGGGGAAATAAATGCCACACCGTCTAAGGTTTCCCTGAATACAGGCAGATCGTTCACCACAACATTAGTGCCGCATGCCAATGCTTCAATTGGCGGTAAACCAAAACCCTCGGCATCGCTGGCGTAGACGAAGAGATCAGCGTGGGAAAGGTAAGCCCTTAGCTCCTCATCCGGCTTGGGGCCCAAGATCCTTATGTTTCCGTAGTTTGACGCGAATTGCCTTAGTTCCCTGTACCTAGAGGTCCAGGAGTTCACCGGTCCTATGTGATACAGCGTCCAATCTTTATTCCTGGATGCTAGATCGTAGAGAATGTCGAACCTCTTCCTGGGATTAAAATCACCAACTGTAACCAGGTGAACCTTTCCGTCATCCGGATACGGATTATTCTCAACATAGTGAAACCTCTTGCTATCTATGGCCTCGTAGATGACCCTTATCCTGCTGCTCTCTATATTTAAAGCTTTGATCAGTTCTTCTTTTCCTATGTTCGTAGAGGCAATTAAAACCTTAGCTTTAATTGCGTTGCCGTACATATGCATATAGGCCCTCTCGTCGTACCTGTTCCTAATGAATTTCTCTTTTTCTGTAAAAGGAACTATGTCGTGAATAGTTACTATATCGACTCCTTCAGGGCTCAGCTCGGGTACAAGTGCGTGGATCGGGTGATCCCTGAATCTATGCAGCATTAATCCGATTCTCTGGGAAGCGATCCCACCGAATGGTTTTCCGAATAGGGAAATTTCTATCTTTCTTATGCCCACACTCTTGAATTGGTAGCCTGCGTTCCTCAAACCCCCAAGTATTGATTCAGCGTAGAATTTGTTCCCACTCAGAACCTTTACCTTCGGATAGATGACGGTAAGCACATTTTATAATCAATTGAGAGTATTAATATCCCGTTTATACGGAAAGGAAATCAATATAATTTACCGCGCTTAAATTTGAGAAACTTATTTAGAATATTTTTTCGTTATATCTACGGTAATCATTATGATAGGAGGATTTACTGGAAAAATCCTTAGGGTTGACCTCGGAACCGAGGAAATAAGGATTGAAGACACAAATATGCAGTGGGCCAGGGAATATATTGGCGGGCAGGGACTCGCTACGAGATACTACATTGATGAGGTTGACCCTAAAGTAGACCCATACTCGCCGGAAAACGAGCTGATATTCGCACCAGGACCGTTAACAGGTACCAATGCCCCGACTGCCAGCAGGTATATGGTTGTAACAAAAAGTCCACTGACAGGAACTATAACAAGGAGCAACTCAGGAGGTTACTTCGGTGCCAGGCTGAAACATTCGGGTTTTGATCTTATTATATTTAAAGGCAGAGCAAGATCACCCGTTTACCTTTACGTCTCCCAGGGAAAAGCAGAACTGAAGGATGCAACGGAATTATGGGGGAAAGACGTCTTTGAGACGACAGATTCCATCCTTGCTAAGGAGAAAGGAGGCACCAGCGTAGCCTGCATAGGGCCTGCCGGGGAGAACCTAGTACGATTCGCATCTATCATGAACGACAAGCATAGAGCTGCCGGCAGAAATGGAGTGGGTGCTGTAATGGGTTCAAAAAAACTAAAGGCCGTTGTGGCGGGTACTGGTTCATTTCCGAAAATAGGGAACCCTGATGAGTACAAATCAGTTCTCCAGGAAATGCTTACCAAGATAAGGGAAAACCCCGTTACGTCCCAGGGGTTAACCCAATTTGGTACTGAGGTACTAGTCAACATAATAAATAAATCCGGGATCTATTCCAACAATAATTCGCAACAGTCTGGAGATGATCCCCTTGCGGAAGAAGTGAGCGGAGAAAGATTGGTAGAGACGTACCTTCTTCACAACCAGCCATGTTTCGCCTGTCCTATAAGATGCGGAAGGGTAGTTAAGTATAACGAGCGCGAATCTGAGGGGCCGGAGTACGAGAGTACCTGGGCTCTAGGTCCAAATACCGGTATCCACGATTTTTACACGATAATAGCTGCAAACGATAATGCAGACAGGCTTGGCTACGATACTATATCCGCGGGGCTCACGATGTCCGCAGCAATGGAACTCTACTCTAAAGGTAAGATACCTGATAAGGACGTGGGGGCTACAAAACCAGTTTTCGGAAATACAAGCGCTGTTTTAGAGATGTCCAGTAAAATTGCATACAGGAAAGATTTCGGGGATGCGCTTGCAGAGGGTTCGCTGAGGCTTGCATCCAAGTATGGCGATATAGATGCTTCAATTTCTGTCAAGGGACAAGAGCTGGCAGCCTACGATCCTAGGGGCGTTTGGGGTATGGCCCTGGAATATGCGACTAGCAATATAGGTGGTTCCCATATGCGCGCTTATACCATTTCGAATGAAATCCTAGGTGTTAAACCTGTTTCAGAGCCAACAGAACTTAAGGGTAAAGCTGCTCTTGTTAAGTATGTCCAGGATTTCACGGAAGTGATGGATTGTTCCGGACTTTGCCAGTTCCCGTCATTCGCATTGAATTTCGATGATTACATGAAACTGATCAATGCAGTGACCGGTTTTAATTACACCGCAGATGAACTCCTGAAGGCCGGGGAGAGGAACTGGAATCTTGAAAGGATCTTCAACCTCAAGGCAGGCATCTCCCCAAAGGATGATACACTTCCAAAGAGATTCCTGACTGAAGGAATTCCCAAGGGACCCAATAAAGGAAAGACTGTTCCACTCAAACCTCTTCTGGACGATTATTACAAGGAGCGGGGCTGGTCACCTGACGGTATTCCGACCAAGGAGAAGATAGAGGAACTCGGGCTCGATTTTTACAAACTCTAATCTATCCACCTGCAACAGGGGGAAAAATATCAACGTTGTCCCCCTCATTCAATTTTGTTTCCATTTTTGATAAAAATATAATGTTTTTTCCATTAACAAGTATTATAATGTTTTCCCTCGGTAAGTCACCTATGAACAGTTTGTCCCTGAATTCGCGGCCATATCTCTCTATAAGAAAATTTATGAGATCTGAAATTTTATCAACTCCGCTTATATTCTCCTCTCTAGTCCTGGTCACATCGCGCAAATTTGCGTAATACCTTACATTTACCGTTGACATTATCAATAAAGGGATATCGCGTTAATTAACGTGTTCCCATGACGATCGCTTTTAATGGTAACAGCCCCTGTACAAAACAACTCTGTATCGCCCAATTTCGCAGGGCGGAAATTGCCCCTGGCATTGCCAGAGGGCAGGCGTTTAAGACGCTTTCTCAATGCAGAATAATCACACAGTTAGAAACATCCTTGTAATTTGTAGTACCTAGCCGGTATGATAGTGAATA
>JAVYOD010000048.1:0-8047 GCA_038734825.1 Thermoplasmatales archaeon | reverse complement strand
GACTCCTGCTATGTATAATTGAATTGCTCATCTCCTTGTACCTCTGATCACCTGTGAGAATGTACATCTTTTCAAGAACAATGAAGAGTGTTGATTCCCCTGATGGGTACACAACATCCAACCTGTCCTTCCCCCTTAAAACAGGCTTGTCCCCAGAGTCGTATGATGAAAAGAATCCACCCTCCTTCTCATCCAGGAAGAAATCCCTAGTCTGGTCCAGGTATTTCACAGCAGCCGCAAGGAACTCCCCCTCACCGGTAAACTCGAACATAGAGATAAGAAGATTGCAGAGATATGCATAATCCTCCAGCAGAGCACGAACTCCCTTTATTCCTTTTCTCACTGTTCTGTATAATACGTCGTCAGAAGAGAAGGATGATAGAAGCCTAGAAACACTTCTCTTAATGGTAGCAAGATCCTTTCCGGAAGAGATGTAGTAATGTATAAGGGAATTGAGATACATCGCATTCCACGAAAGGATGAATTTGTCGTCCGTCCTTACGTTTCCCCGTTCAGCCCTCCTGTTTCTCAGCATCTCATTTACATTGTCTATAAATTCAGGAACAACTTCCCTCCTTCTTAATACGATCCTCCCTGATGGTAATTTTTCAAAATAATAACATCTATTGATCATATCGTATTCCTTATTCCCGAAAGATAGAAGTTCGTCCTGAGTCCACGTATAAAAGAGACCCTCCTCCCCATTGAAGTCCGCATCCAGCCCACTTATTAGAAGACCATCTCTGGTCATTTCTCGCTCAACAAACTCCTCTATCTCACCTGCAACCTTAAGATATTTCCTGTCTCCGCTGAATCTGTAAAAGGATGTGTACGTTTCAAGAGCCATGGCCTGATCGTATAACATCTTCTCAAAATGAGGTATTTTCCATTCGGAGTCTGTGGAGTATCTGTGTATTCCATAACCAACCTGATCGTATATACCGCCATTTCTTATTGCCATGAGGGTTTTCTCAACAAGATATGAAAGATTCTTGTTACCCTTGTAGTCCATGTAATTTATAAGGTATATGAGATATGTGAAATTCGGGAATTTTGGCGCACTCCCGAACCCACCGTTGGATCTGTCATACATTCCTCTAAGCGTCTCTGCAACAGAATCAAAGTCAATTTCTCCGGCATCTCCTTTGTTTCTGATAAGCAATATCGATGAGACCTGGTCCGCTGCGTCTATTATCCTGCCCCTTTCATTTTTCCATATTTCTGATATGGCCCGAAGGAGACCGAGAAGGCCCATTTCCCCGGAATCCCTTGGAGGAATGTATGTAAATACCTGGAAAGGTCTACCATCTGGCATTGCTATTACGTTCAGCGGCCAGCCACCATTCCCGTTCATCAGCTGTGAAACATTCATGTAAAAGGAATCTACGTCAGGCCTCTCCTCTCTATCCACGACAACAGGAATATATTCGGTGTTCAGTATGTTCGCTATATCCCTGTCTCTGAATGATTCCTCTTGCATCACGTGACACCAGTGACAGGTGGAATATCCTATTGTTATGAAAATTGGCTTATCCTTCTCTTTTGCTACCTTAAAAAGCTCTTCGCTCCAGATATTCCATGCAACAGGATCGCTCTTATGGCTTGCGAGATACGGACTCCTTTCAAAATCCTCATTTTTCATTGAATTGAAATGTTTGTCCTGATTATAATACTTCTTTCTCTTTTTCCCTTAAAAACTAAATCTTTTCCTTGAGTATTCAAACAGTCTTATCCAGAGGAGATATGATAATATAACTATTAATATCACCATGAAAATGTCTATTGCATCTGCATATAGCAGGTTTCCCTGATCTATAGCTTCATCTATCATCTTCATCAGGCCGAATGAGACCGCATAGGTCCCCGAAGGAAGGGACTGATATTCACCAATCATGAGACCCGCCCAGTAACTTCCAACTGCGGACATGGAACCTGTGACAAAGGCGGGAATTATCGAGGGTATCGTGAGGTACCTCAGCCTTGCCAAGGTACCAAACTTAAATGTTTTGGCGACCATGTCAAACTCGCTTGGGATGCCTCTGACCGCGGTGAAAACGTTGAAGAATATATAAGATGCTGCTGAGAGGTACGTGATTATCAGGACATTAATGTTAAGCGCAAGATCAAAGCTCATGCCCCTCATCAAGAAGGGGGTCAGGTATTTCAAGATGAGGGGGTAGAATATTGGTGCAGGCACGGAATAAATAACCTGCATGGCACCGTTGAGGGTATCTCCTTCTCTACCCATCCTCCCTGCAACTATGGCCAGAGGAACCATGGTTAAAACTGAGATCGCGTAAACTACCACTATCCTCAGGAGATCATAGCCTGCTCCAATAGATGCCTCAGCAAGGAATGATGGTTTCAGAAAATACAGTGTGAATGCTTGAGAAAAGCCAGATTGGGCGATCAGATATATGCTGACAAGAAGCACAAGGATCAGGACTGAACCTATAACTATATTTATGGATCTCGTGGAAGCTCTGATTCTTTTCACCTTTTGCCCGGAGGAAAGTTTCGCAGATGCTCTAGTGACTGAGGAAAACATCTTCCCAACGGCATTCACAACTTCGCCGGTCCTCTGCGAGAGAGAACTCACTAGAGCACTCCTTCTCCTCTGACCCTGTTCAGCGGATTCAAATTCAAATGTGTATTTTCTGGACCAGTTTACAAGCGGATTTATTATGAGAACAAAATTCAATATAATGGCAACTACGAGCACCGCTATAAGTATTAAGGTGCCCGTAATGTTCCCCTGCTCCGTGAGCTGAAAAGCAACAGCACCAATTCCGAAGACATGGTAGCTGTGCGGTCCGAGCGATATCACCTCACTAAAAGTTATGTAAAATAGCCCGCTCGCAAAACTTGGCATTATGTTAGCAACTATCTTTTGGTAGCTTGACGGGAGGTAGAGGTCTCTAATCCTCTTCCACAATGACATCTTGAAAGCGAGGGACGTATCTATCATTTCTTGAGGTATGTGAGAGACAGCCTGGTACACCCCAATAATTATGTTCCACACGAGAGCCGTGATTATCAAAACATCCACTGCAAGTTCCGTACCTATTGGCCCCCCTATGTCCACTATGAAGAAAACAAGGACAATTGGAAAAAATGAGACAACAGGGACAGCTTCAAGGACATCAACAATCGGTAGCACTATAAGTTCCGCAATCTTAACCCTCGCTGAGAGTATACCAAACACGATAGCTATGAATATAGATACAGCCATTAAAATCCACAATCTAAGCAGGGTAACCCCAGTAGCCTCGAGAATTAGTATAATCAGCGAGAGGCTTGACATGGCCCTCTTCAGTATGCTAACATATTAGAAATCCTTTTCCAAATTCTGAGACAACTCTTTATAATCAAATGCCCTGAAGCGACGATGGATTTCCTTGAGATTAGAGATCTCGTGGTAGAATATAATACAAACGGAAGAAGTCTTCTTTCTCTTGATAGGGTCTCATTCAAGGTGCAGAGGGGTGAATTTGTATCTATTATAGGACCATCTGGATGCGGGAAGTCCACGATTATAAAGGTTCTTCTCGGCCTGATCAAACCAACATCCGGTACAGTATTAATAGAGAACAAGCCGCTGGAACTATCAGACGTTAAGATCTCTGTTGTCTTCCAGAATTCAGCCCTTTTCCCCTGGCTCGATGTCCTGAAGAACGTTGAGGTCGCTCTTGAGGTAATTTCGAAGGATCAAGAATACATAAGGGAGACAGCTAAAAAGTTCATCAAGATAGTAGGTATTGACGGATTTGAGGATGCATATCCCCGCGAGCTATCGGGAGGTATGAAGCAGAGGGTAGCAATAGCTAGGGCTCTTGCTCCTGGTCCTGATCTGCTTCTTTTGGATGAGCCTTTTGCAGCTCTTGACGTGTTCACAGCCCAGGGTCTCAGAGAAGAACTTTTAGATCTATGGGAATCGCCGAATCTACCACCTGATACTATACTCATGGTCACGCACAACGTAGATGAGGCCGTTCAGATGAGCGATAAAATAGTTGTTTTATCACCGAGACCTGGACATGTGCTTGGTGAAATAAAGGTTCAGCTCGATAGACCAAGAAATACGAGGAGCGACGAGTTTTATGCCGTAGTTGACAGCGTTGTCAAACTAATGTCCTCTGATTAATCATTCAGTCTGACTATACCATCATCGCTGTCATAGCTGATAAGTTTTGTATACCTTCCCCACGTTAAAATAACTCGTAACGTATTATCATTCTCACCGGGCGGAAACGTTTCACTTAAAAAGGCACTAACTTCTTCTTTTGGGAGCTCTGTAACATTTTTTGCCTTGAAGTAAGCTATGAGAGAGTTAAAGGGTTCGACATTCCTGATCAGCTCCTTGAGCTGCTTTTTCCTCTCTTCAATACTTGAACTAAGAAATTTTCTTCCGGTATCAGTCAGCGAAACGTCCCCATTGTCTACCTTTATCATGTTGAGGCTTTCTGCATCATCTAGGAGATTCATTAGTATTGTCCTCTCCTCATCTAGGGAATCGTCAAGCTTTGCTATGTCAGTTGTGGTACCCAAGTCCTCGAGAATTTCCATTAGACCAATGATACGGCTTGGACTACTGCTTTCAATACGGTGCATATTCTCGTTTCATTTATCTAATTGGATATCGGTTTAAATCACTTGCGGTTGAGTGGTTCAAGTGAGAATTGTTTTATTGTGTGGTTTCTCGGGGAGGAAAAAGGGCGAAATTCCTTGCCGTTACCTGAGTAGAATTTGCTGAAAAACTCTACGTAGAGCAACCTAGCCCCCTGGATACCTGGCTCGAATACAGCTATAACCAAATTTAAAAGCTGACCTACAACCAAAATCACAACTCCGAGAATTAGAAATAATATGCTGTGACCCATTGTACTCATAAATATCCTGTCGAAAACAACTGCAAGGATTACCGACGATAGAAGAATACCAACAAGTCTGGTATAGGAGAGAATATGACTTATGATCGTTGTTATCTCTAGCAGCGCCTGCACTCTCTCTGAATATATAACTATTCCTAGACCTATGACCAGGAGAATAAGACCAATAAGATCCAGATGGTTGGAGAATATGCTGAGACTGTGGGTTCTTATAAGTTCCAGACCTATTATAACAATTCCATAGGCAAGAAGAAGCCAGCCCATCTTTCCCGCTGCCTCTTTCATATGGCCCCTACGGTAGTTGACAACAATCCCAAATATCAGACCTAGGGATACCATTGCTACGCCCATGTACCCTGAAAAAAGCATAAGCTTCCCGATTCCGAAGTTACCAAGCACATTAAAGTGAGGATATGGAAGTGTGAAACCGAAATAGGTATCAAAGAATACACCTATGACTATAGCTATTATTGAACCGGGTATCATTGCCTTTGCAAGAACCTTAAGCGATCTAAGGCTCATGAGGCTGAGAACAAATCTGGACAGAAACTTCGGTATTCTCGAAACCTTTGGCCTGTGATCAACCCTGTGAATTATCCATAACGAGATCAGAAGTATCACGAGACCGTAGCCCACATCGCCTATCATGAAACCGAAAAATATTGGGAATATCAATGCGAAAATTAACGTGGGATCAAGTTCTGTAGACTGAGGGAGGGAATAAAAGCGTATGAAGAACTCAAACAGTTTTATGCGTCTGGGATTGTTCAATGCCGTTGGAGGCGTCTCATCCGTTTTTACCTGAGTTATCACCACTTCATTTCCAGTTTCTTCCGATAATACCTCGCTTACAGCTCCCAAATCCTTCTCTGGAATCCACCCTTCCAGGATAAACGCGCTCTCTGTCCCGGATAACTTGGATACCACATCTATTTTTTTCAGCTCGATATCTAGCTGCTCCCTTATCGCGGCAACTATATGGTAATATTTCTGCGAAATATCTCTGATTTTCCCTCTAACATCTTTGAGCTCTTCTTCTATGACGCTCAGTTCTCCCTGTTTCTCTTTGAGTATCTCTGAAATCTTCCCTTTCCCCCTCGGTACCCTTACAACCATCTTCTCAAAATTCCTGATCTTTTCACCGAACTCTGCTTCACCCTCCTTCGGGATTACGACTATGAATCCCTTCTCCCCGTCGATGATTAGTGAGCCTCTTATGCTAGATAGGCGCTCGCGTATGTCATTATCCTTGTCACCCCTCTCAACATAAAATGATGAGATGCTCTCTCCATTAAGGTACTCAATGTCACCGCCGTAGAAGGAGATGCTGCGCAATGTATTTATTTCATCATTCAACATCTTTCTTTTCGACTCTAGTTCCGATTCTCTGTCCTTCAATTCTCTTACTTGATCATAGATCCCTATTCCTTCTGCACTCCTTACCAGCTCTTCAGTGTTCTTGAACGAAAATTTCTCCTCCCCATCGACAGGATAAAGAGCATTCTCCAGACCCTTTACCTTTCTGGATATCTCGGAAAGCCTCTGATATGATTCCCCAGGCTTGAGACTTGCCAAGATCTCAGATGTAAGGGTAACTTGCTCTATCTGCATAACTCCGAGGTCGTGAAGTACAGATAGAACTGTTTCTTCATTCTTTTTTGTAGAAATTATTCTGACCCTTATCATCTTCACTGGTTCCAGCATTTTACCTCACTATGAGTTTGAACATACTTTCAACGATATCCTGGGAAACATCCTTTCTGATGTTTTCCGCCTTCACATCATATTCCTTACGTATCCGTCGCGCTTCCTCCGAGGCCTCAGAAACCTTCTCTCTGACGTAATCCTGATACAGCGTTGAACCTCTCAACTCAGCCTCCTTCTCAATCTTTTCTGCTTCGGCTCTGGCATTGTTTATTATTTCCTCTGCTTTTCTCTTCGCTTCTTCGATCCTTATCTTCGCCTCATCTTCCTTTTCCCTTATTTTCTTTAAAATTTCTACATCTTGAGTCATATCTCACCCCAGAAGTACAGTATTGCTATGGCCGCGGCAACAACATTTGCAATCATCACACCCATGAAAATAAAGTAAAATTTTAATAGCGCTCTTTTTCCATCATTACTCATTCTCGCTGACCTCCGCTATTTTCTCTTTAATCATCTTTAACGTTATGAATGTCTCCCTATCCATCTCGTCAAGTCTGAGCCTTATGTAGGCTGCTGTTTCGTTGAGTCTAGGAATAAGAATATTTTCAATGGAATTTGTCCTCCTTTTTGTTCTGTCTATTTCTTGCAACAGTTTCCTGAGCGATATCTCCTTCTCAGCTATTATAAGGAGCGAATTCAGAAGGGATTTGAATGCTTCTCTGGACTCCATTAAAGCAGTTGGAAGTGAAATTATTTCGTAAAGCTTGTTCATGAATGATTCTTCGCTCTCGACGTTGACCTCGGGTATCCTCACCCCCATAACATTTTTTGCCTTCACACCAACCCTTACCTCAGGCTGGAAAAAGGCTGTGTTTTCTATCACGAGCTGGCCTGCCATCATTTCAGCCAGTCTTTCAGTCATCATGGCCTTTTGGACAACATTCTCAAGGTCCTCCCTCATGCCCCTTACATCCCTGGCTAGCTTGAAAAACTCCATTATCAGTGCTGATCTTTTAAGCTTCAAGAGCTCCAGGCCCCTTACTGCAAGCCTTATTCTGCTCTTTGTTTTTAGCAGTTCCATTCTTGTGGGTCTCACATTTGAGAGATCTGCCATCTATTTCCTCCACTTACCGTATTTCTCTATCTGCTCCCTCTTAACTCTCTTCATATCCCTCTCAGGCAGCGTTGCAAGCAATTCCCATCCAAGATCAAGTGTCTTTTCTATAGGTCTGTCCTCATCGTAGCCCTGGTTTACGAACCTTTCTTCGAAAATATTCGCAAACTCCAGGTATTGCTGATCTTCCTTCCCCAGCGCCTCTCTACCGACTATAGCACTCAGGCTTCTAAGATCTATACCTCTGCCATATGCTGAATAGAGCTGATCTGCTACTCCCCTGTGGTCGTCCCTGGTCCTCCCCTTACCAATTCCCTGGTTCATAAGCCTCGAGAGAGATGGAAGAACATTTACAGGCGGATATATACCCTTCCTGTGTATATCCCTGCTTAGGAAT
>JAVYOD010000047.1:0-8097 GCA_038734825.1 Thermoplasmatales archaeon | reverse complement strand
CAATCATATCAGGTACAGAACTTTGGTGCTGCATCTTATTTCCTGCAGCTCCTGGCAGGTCCAGTTGCATCGTACATAATGGATTACAACTGGCTAATAGCTAACAATCACACAGCACCACAACCAACACTTCCACAGAATACAAGCTCTTCGTACGCAAACTTTGAAATATACGGAACAGAAGGAAACTTCAACACATTCCTTGAATACAATACGATGGGAAGTGGCCCCTACGAGCTATCGCTGTATGAAGCAGCCCAGCTGGTCGTACTTACAGTAAATCCATATTACAACCAGACAAGTTCACAGCTTCCTGCGAAATCAGCACTCATACCCAAGGTAGAGCTGGAGTACCTAACGAACGAAGCTACAGCCCAAGAAGACCTAGCTTCTGGTACAGCGCAGTTCGCCTCTGGTGCATATCCTCCAGACGCAACACCTGAGGCGCAGGCTCTCATAAAGAAGGGAGTAATAGCAGCCGCAACAGCATCAGAGATGTCAGATTTCTTCTTTGCCTTCAATCTGAACATAAATGTTACGGGAGCAAAATCTTATGATTCATCAATAAACATATGGCCAGGATTCTTCGACAATCTGAGCATTAGGAAGGCGTTTAGCTATGCTTTCAACTATTCATACTACATAAACGTAGCAGAGTACAGTTCAGGCGAATACTTCATGAACCAGATAACAGGAATACTGCCACCAGGTATCGAGTACTATCCATCTAACATATCTCAATATGCAATACAGTACAATCTAACACTAGCAAGATTCTACTACAATCAATCCGGATACAACAATGGAACCTGGAACTTCCCTGCATTTAACTCAGAGGGTCAGCCACCTCAGGATGAGATGTACACAGTCTGGGAAAACGCACTCTCTGCAATGAGCGGTGGAAAAATACAGATGCAGACTGTTGACATACCTTTTGCTTACACGGTACAATACTCAACAGTTGGGCCTGGACAGAACATAATGCCAATTTACTTCCTTGGATGGATAGATGACTATCCTAACCCAACAGATTTCGTGGCACCACAGCTCCAGGAATACGGTATTTATACTTATCCAGACGGCCTATTCTACAATAGCACGGTAACAACGTTCAGCCCGACAAAGAACGCTGATTACGCTGCCCAGTGGGCGAACATAACAAAGATGTGGGATCTCCTCGCCCAGGCCAACGAAGAAACGAACGGAACTGAGATAACAAAGCTCTATTTCGAGGCAGAGAAAATAGCTGTTAATCTATTCCTTTACGTAGGGACAACACAGCCTATAGGCGTTCTCTACTACAGCACAGCCCTTAATCCAGCAGGTCTGACGCCAACTCTAAATACGGCAGTGGGAACTTCATTCATAATATACTATTCGCTCACATACAAGTGAGCAATTTTTTAATTTTTATTCTCCCCATATATCTCTTTTTATATCTTGGTCATTGAATCCTTCTGCAACAAATTCTGCAACTATGTCTTTAACAAATTTTATACCGCCACACAGATAGACATCTCTCTCCCTGAAATCAGGTACATGTTTCTTTATCATCTCCATGTTTATTCTTCCCCTTTCCCCCTTCCAGGAAGGGTCCTCCGGGTCCCTTGTTACCGTGTATATGATCTTGAGACCGTTTTCAGAGAAACTTTCAAGTTCGCTCCTATTAACAATGTCGTCCTTATGCTTTATGCTGTAAAATAGATAAATGTCCTTTTTTATTCCCTTCTGTTTGATGTATCTTAAGATTGAAAAAAATGGCGCTATCCCTATGCCAGCTGCTAAGAAAAGTGAACCTTTTCTCACCTCAGGATCAAAGATAAATGCACCCCTTGGTTCTGTAACGTATAACTTGTCGCCCACCTTCAGTTTAGCCAGAAGACTTGTGAACCTTCCATTTATCATTTCAATCATAAATTCCATATGATCGTCGAGGGGTGAAGAAGCTATTGAGTAAGATCTGAATAGTTTGTCCTCTGGATTCAGGAATAGAGATGAAAATTGCCCTGGCTTAAATGTGAAATTTTTACCATCTTCGGGTTTCAATTTAAAACTAGATATTCTGAAACTATCAGACTCTCCCTGCGTTAGGTCCTTTATTTCATAGATCTCATAAGCTTTTAGACTTAATTTTCCTAACATTGTGGGCCAAGTCATGCAGCATTTAAATAATTTTCTTGACTAAACCTATATTTAGGTAAAAGAGGATCTGCAAATGGATAAAAGAGATATTGACAGTATACTGGAAATACTCCGTAAAGCAGGGTTCAGAGATTTTACTGAGCCACAGAAAACAGCGATACCCATAATTCTTGAAGGTGAAAATGTTCTTCTCACCGCACCGACAGGTAGCGGTAAGACCGAAGCGGCTGTTCTTCCAGTATTCCATATGCTAGCACAGGATAAAAATAGAAAAGGATTTGGTGCTGTATACGTAACCCCGCTCAGGGCCTTGAACAGAGACGTACTTTCAAGAATAGAATACTATGCATCATCATTCGGCCTGGAGATAGGCGTAAGGCACGGTGACAGCACACAAAGTGAGCGAAGGTATCAGACAATCCATCCGCCTGATGTCCTGATCACGACACCTGAAACACTTCAGCTAATTATAACCGGAAAAAGGATACGCAGTCACCTCTTGTCTCTCAGGTTCTTGATAGTGGACGAAATTCATGAATTGATGAACGACGAGAGGGGATGGCAGCTTTTATTCGCCATTGCCAGAATGAGGGAACACAGCAACTTTAGGATTATTGCCCTCTCGGCCACGATAGGTAATCCAGAGGAAGTGGCTAGAGCATTGTTTTATGGTACGAGTTATCGCGTTATCAAAACTGGGCTCAGGAAGAAATATGAAATTAGTGTAACAATGCCAAATGCAGCACCAACTGAGTTCATGGATATTACTGGCACTGACGAGAACTATGCAGGGGTTTTGAAATATATTTTGGACATCTATGAAACGGGGAAGCAATTCATCGTTTTTTCGAACACAAGGACCACAGCAGAAGATATTGTGATGCGTCTGCGATTGTATAACGAAAATATAATGGTAGACGTTCATCACGGATCTCTCGGCAGAGAGGTCAGGACGAGGATAGAGGAAGATTTCAGAAGAGGGAAACTCAGGGGAATTGTTTGTACCTCAAGCATGGAACTAGGCATTGATATAGGCGCGGTTGATTACGTCGTTCAGGTAAATTCACCGCGACAGGTAACCAGGCTGGTCCAGAGGATCGGGAGAGGAAGGCACAGAATCCAAGATGTGTCTGAGGGTGGCATTGTTGCGATGAACGAAATAGAAGCGGAGGAGGGATCTGTCATAGCGGAATTTGCTGAGAGGAACATGGTTGAAGACGTTAAAATCAGGGAAAAACCTATGGTAGTTCTAGCAAATCAGATAGTGTCAATAGCCAACGCTGAAAGGAATATATCTCTAGATGCTCTGATGAAGATATGCAGAAGAGTATCCAACTTTTCTTCCGTGAGCATTGAAGATGTTGAAAAACTTACTCTCTTCTTATCTTCCGTAAACCTTGTGAAATATGATACAGAAAAGAAAATGATCTCAAAGAGTGGTAGGACCTTGAAATATTTCATAGAAAATATATCTATGATACCAGACGAGAAGAGATTCATTGTCAAGGAATCTTCCAGCAACAGGATAATAGGATTTCTGGATGAGGCCTACGTGGCCACGGAGATAGATATAGGTTCTACGTTCATACTAAAGGGAAGTACCTGGAGGGTGCTTAACATAAAGGACAGATTAATTTACGTTGATTTTATTCACGGCATTTCTGTCCCTCCAAGTTGGTCCGGCGAGGAGATTCCAGTACCGTTTGAAGTTGCGATGGAGGTTGGCAGAGAAAGAAGAGAAAGAGTTCTTGCAAAGAATCTTGACAAATTCACCGCAGAAAGAATATCCAGGTTCAGGTTATCTGTTGGGAATGACAGACTGATTAGGATTGAGAAGGAAAGGATGACTACCATTATACAAATAACAGGGGGAAGTAAGGTAAACTACTCCCTTGCTCTCCTTATCACATTTCGCCTCTCAGAAAAGTACGGGGAGTCCTTCCTCTTCGACACATCACCCTACCACATTCTAATTCAGGGAAATCTGAGATACAGCGGTGAGGAGGTTGCTGAAATCATAAAGAACACGACCTACGAATTGAACAACTTCGATTTATTCATTGAGAAATCCCGCACTTTTCTGTATAGCACCGTGAATGTTGCTAAGAAATTTGGTATACTGTCAAAGGACAGCGATTATACGAAAATTAGAGTTGATAAAATTTTCAGCGCACACAGAGACACCCCATTCTTCCGCGAAGCTGTCGAGAAATTCAAGTGGGATTATCTGGATCTCGAAGGGCTTTCGAAGATAGGGAAGATGATAGAAGACGGTGTAATGAAAATTGAACTTTCTAACTCGTTTAGCGATTCTTCAAAGCTCTACATGGCAAACCTCAAGGAGAAGATGATGCCTATAAGGCCGACTGGACCTATACTTGAAGCCGTAAAGAGGAGGCTTAACTCCGAGGAGATGGCATTTTATTGCCTGAGCTGCAACAGAGTTTTTAAGAGAAGGGTGTCTGAAATGAAAGAGAGGAGATGCATATTCTGCAGTAGCCCGCGCATAGCACCGATTAAACCTTACGAAATTGAGGAGTTAAAAAATATAACACCAGAAAAAATGAATAAAATAAGAACGTCTTACCACTTGCTCAGAATGTACGAAGATAAAGCGTTAATTGTTTTAGCTGCCCACGGCATAGGACCTGAAGCAGCATCCAGGATTCTCGAGGTCCCAGTTAAAAGCGAAAACGAACTGATTGAGAGAATATTGATTAATGAAATAGAGTTCGCCAGAAACAGGAGATTTTGGGGAGATTAGTTAATCTCTCTCCTCAATTCTCCTAGTGTCCCTGATTTCTCAGCAAATGCGTTGTGTTTGTGTATAGTTTCGAAGCTTTCGCTTGTCACATCAACATAAGTATCGTCTGGCATGTCCTTGTATTGCTCGACTATTAGTTTAACGGCATCTCTAACAACATCTTCTACGAATTTTGGATTCTGATGAGCCTGGAGGACAAGGAGGCCCTCTTCCTCCCTTTTGAGAAGTTCATACGTAGGTGCACTCATTGACTTCTCAGCTATGTCTATTAGCTCATTAACTTCAATATCCCACCCATCGGGAACACTCATCAAAATTGTTACATCATTTCTCTGATTGTGAGAAATGAACGGGGGAGTGTCAACTTCCCTGTTAGTTAGAGCGGAAACTGTTTTCATGGCTGACGGACATACCGTTATGCCCGTAGCTGTGACGCCTATGTACCTGATCGTCTTCATTCTGTCCTTTTTGACAGCCTTGGCCCTGATTATGTATTTCTCCGTAGTCTTTCTTCCCTTAGGGTTGGATCTTTCCAAGAAATAATCCGCTGCAAGTTCTGCCTCCGCAGAAGTTGCATAAGGATGCCTGCTGAGCAGCTTCTCAACTATAAGCTCAGCCACATACTCTATTCCCTTTGCTCTACCCTCAACCTCTCCCTCTACCACATCTTCAACGGCCTCAATGTCCCTTGAGAGATCGCTCCCCTTCCTAGTAGGTGGCAGGTCTACGAAAACCCTGAACGTTGGTATCAATGTTATCGTCTTTTTGTTCCTGTATACGGTGATTGGCCTCATTACGTTTGTAAGGCCAACTCTGTCAAGCCTATAGTTAGCAATAGGCGCTTCTGACTGCACATCCTTAAATTTTTGCATATCGGTTAAGTGCTTATTTGTTATCAACTTTTTCTTAAATATCAATGAGAAAAATTAGACCTTATTTGACAAAAACTCTTCAATTTTTCTTGCGAGAAAGACAGGATCTATTGGAAGCGGTTCATGCGATTCTGGGTCTATCGAATAGCCAATATAAAAGCCTTGAGGATGAATGAACCATCTGTCAAAATGATCCTTATCTATAGATTTAAGTGTATCTGCAAAATCATTAAGATCTGGATAGTCTAGGGAAGCGGATCTAGTTACCGAAACACCGAACCTTGAAACCTTCACTAGGAACTTTGGTTTAAATTTCTGGAACAACAGATCTTTTGGAAATTCGCCGTTAATAAGTATAACTCCACCATTTTCGCTCCTAAATAGCACACTGTTTTCTGCCTGTTTCGATAGATCCTCATCAATACGGAACTTTTTTAAAAGGGTGTCAAACACCTTTGTAAAGAATTCGTCTATCTCTTCAGTCTTCGCTCCAGATGCAAGGAAACCTTTCAGGAGGGTGTCTAATAGATTATCCATGCCGTCCCTGTCAAGATTCCGCCACCCTGCGTTGTCCTGCCAGCAGACAGCTTCAGCCAATCTTTTCTCAGATTCACCCATATTAAAATGTTCAACCACTCGTTTAGCTGAGCATGTTCTCTCCTTAGTGTTGTGATGATCGAACCTCGATATCTTGGCAAATCCATTAGGTGAGTCTATGATGTAATCTGCCTCTGATTTTTCTATTGCAGCGTGGTCCAGGTATTTCACCTCAACATCGTCACCTATAGCACGTTTTAACAGGTATACCGAAGCTACAGAATCGAGATCTGGTGGGCTTGCTATTACCGTGAATTTAGTCATAGGAACCTTAACTTTTCAGCATCTATCTTTTTCCAGTCATCAAGAAATCTTTTGAGACCTTCATCTGTCTTAGGATGCGTTATCAGTTTTTTGAAAACGTCGAATGGCATGGTAGCTATATCCGCACCTATTATAGCTGCCCTTCTAACATGTATCGGGTGACGAATGGATGCGACTATAATCTTTGTTTCGATGCCGTAATTTTCGTAGACGCGTTTAATATCCTCAACGAGAGACATACCGTCTTCCCCTATATCATCAAGCCTTCCTACAAAAGGTGAAACATAGGAAGCTCCAGCTTTAGCTACAAGAAGTGCCTGATTAACGGAGAAAACCAAAGTTGCATTGGTTTCGATTCCTTGTTTTCTAAGGACCTTGAGTGCCTTAAGCCCCTCAACAGTTGTAGGAATTTTTACTACCACATTTTTACCAATGCTTCTAAGTTTCTTTGCTTCATCGACCATTCCATCTGAATCCAATGATGTTACCTCCAATGAAACTGGCCCATCGACCAACTGCAATATTCTGGAGACGAGCGTTCTAAAATCTGAACCTCCTACAAGTTCCTTAGAGATTAGAGTAGGATTAGTGGTGACACCATCAACGCAGCCCCAGGAAACACCTTCCTCTATTTCCTTCAGATTCGCAGTATCTAGAAAGATTTTCAAGAACTCACCTTCATCATTTTCTCAACTTTATTTACGATCCCAAGCGGATTCAGACCGTACTTATCCATTAATTCCCATGATTTTCCAGATTCACCGAAAACGTCCTCAACTCCAACTCTTTCTACCCTCGTGGGATGATTTTCAGCAACAAGTTCAGAAACCCTGCTACCGAGGCCATTGTAAACACTGTGTTCTTCTGCTGTGACAATTCTTCCAGTTTCATACGCAGCTTTTATTATTACGTCTCTATCCATGGGCTTTATTGTTGATGCGTTGATTACCCTAGCAGATATCCCAATTGACTTCAGATAAGATGATGCAATAACCGCAGCGGAAACCATTACACCAGTTGCTATGATCGCTACATCATCCCCGTCAACTAGAACCTGGGCCTTGCCAAATCTGAATTCTGGAAGGGATTTTACAACAGGTACCTTTTCTCGAGATATCCTCACGTAGAATGGACCCCTATTTTCATATATATATCTGATAACCTGCTCTGTTTCGTTAGCATCTGCAGGAACTATCACCTTCATGTTTGGGAGACCAGACATAAGGCCTATATCTTCAAGCATCTGATGCGTCGCTCCATCTTCTCCCACCGTAAGCCCGGCATGGGATGCGACTATCCTCACGTCGCTGTTAGCATAACAGACACTCTGCCTGATGAGGTCGTAGGCTCTGCCCGTAGCGAAAACAGCGAATGATGATGCAAAGACCTTTTTGCCAGTCCAAGAAAGACCTGAGGCAACTCCTATCATGTTGTTTTCAGAAATCCCTACGTTGAAAA
>JAVYOD010000046.1:0-8250 GCA_038734825.1 Thermoplasmatales archaeon | reverse complement strand
ATCGGTATCAGCGAGCCTGGAAGTAGACTTGTTATCTTCTACAATGGGGAAAAGGTGATGGACATAGACCTGAACTTCCTAACAAACCCTGGGATGTACGAAAGACCATATTCATTTAAACGAATTGAAATGGAAACCACAGTCCCATCAAACCCCCCAGATCTTAACAAACTATTCCTTCGTGCCATTGGAGACAGTAACGTCAGAACACGAGAATTTGCCGTCCGTCAGTACGATCACACGGTAAGGGGCAGTACTGTCTTAGGGCCATTCTCAGGAATTGTCGGTAGGGAGGGGCCTACAGATGCCGCGGTGGTAAGGCCTGATTGGAATTCAAACATAGGGATTGCGATTAGCCATGGTTTCAACCCCTTCTATTCCTCACTCGATCCTTATGCTGGAGGTATTGATGCAGTAGACGAAGCAGTAAGAAACATTATTGCAGTCGGGGCTGAACCAATAGGCTTTTCAGATTGTCTAAATGCAGGAAATCCTGAAAACCCCGTAGTAATGGGTGAATTCATCTCAATGCTGAAGGGTATGAGAGAGGGGGCAATAAGTATTGGGGTGCCATTTGTCTCCGGGAATGTCTCATTCTACAACGAATCACCGAAAAAGAGAATACCAACATTTCCCACTATAATGTCTGTTGGAAAGTTGAATGATATATCGAAGACTGTTTCCCCGGATTTTAAGAGGGTGGGATCATCCATATATCTTGTTGGTCTACCAACCACGGATCTTGGAGGGTCCCTGTATTTCAGAATCATTGGACACAAAAAAGGTGTGGTTCCTGTATCAAAACCAGAGAACCTGAAAAGGAGGAGCAAAAAAGTTCTTAATTCCATTGAAATAGGATATATTCTTTCGTTGCACGATATTTCAGATGGGGGTATCGCTGTTTCGATCGGTGAAATGACAATTGGTTCTGGTATCGGAGCCAGGCTGGATATCTCAAATCTGGGGCTGAGACCTGATTTTGCCCTTTTTTCAGAACCTCAGTCGTCATGGGTGGCGGAAGTGAGAAAGGATAAAGCTAAGGATTTCGAGAAACTTATGGGTGATGATGCCATCCTCATAGGAGAAACCGATGATTCAGGTCTGATGGTATATAACGGTGAAGAGAGAGTTATAGATCTTGATCTTGGGTCTATTTATAGAAGATGGAAGAGGGGGTACAGATGAAGGATAGGGTTAATGTGGGTATAATCACAATGGAAGGAACAAACAATGAGATGGAAGCTTACCTATCCTTTATGCATTCAGGAGCAAATCCAGAAATAATTCACATAAAGAAATTCGAAAGTGGTCGCAGGAAGGTATCCGATTTCGACATCCTATTCTTCCCAGGCGGATTTTCGGCCGGAGATTACGTTCGTGCAGGTGCTATAATGGCGGCGAGAATTAAATCATCTTTCGCGGACCAAATATATCGTTTTGAGGAGGATGGCCGACTTATTATGGGTTCCTGCAACGGTTTCCAGGTCCTAATCGAGATAGGACTCCTTCCAAATACGTCAGGTGGACATGAAATTGAGGCTGCATTAGCTACTAACATATCAAATAGGTTCGAGGCCCGAACGGTATTCCTTAAAATTAGTAAATCGAACTGCATCTTTCTTAGGAAATTCGGAGACAGCGAAATAATAAAACTACCTGTGGCACACGCCGAGGGGAGATTCATACCTGCTAGCAACGATGTACTTCGGGAAATTCAGAAGGCTAGGATGAACGTTATAACGTACGTTGATAATAATGGTGAACCTGCAGGTTATCCCTGGAATCCAAATGGATCAGTTCTGAATATAGGCGGCCTATGCAACAAACAGGGAAATGTAATCGGCCTCATGCCACACCCTGAGAGGGTATTCCACATGTACACGGAATCTGACTGGACAAGGTACAGCTATCATGAAGGCGTAGGAAGCTTATTCTTCAAATCTGCCGTGGAATACGTTAGAGAAAAATTTTAATTAAATGCTTAATAAGGGTTGCAGTGAAAGGCAGACTTCTAATTGTCACGTTGGCGATATCGTTGGTAATAGTCCTTTCGGGTATTGGGCAGGCTCATGCACAGAGCTCTATAAGTTACCCAACGATAAGCTATCAGACATTCTCTGGATATAATATAACGATAACCGATACCATGTGGAACCAAACCGTTTACCCTGTCATTTACAGCAAGAATTTCTCGACATATAACTGGAAGAACAGCCCTCTAAAACAGTATATTCTGTTCGACTACAGCCTTACAGGCTTAAATCCGTACGGTGCTGAATTCATTGAGGCTCTTGAGGCAATCGGAAACTTCACAACTGCAAATGTTACGCTTGCATTCCAGAGGATCGCGAACCTGGATGCAACGAACTCAGGATACACGAATCAGGAAAAACTCAATGCAGGAGCCCTTCCGGGATTCGCCAATTCAACACCTACCAGCTTCAGTAATCCGAGCGTAAGGAATACTTACGGATGGATATTTACAGGGGGTGTAATAGTTTCGATTATAGCATTGTATTTCATATTCAACAGGAAAAAGAATGAATGAAACTTCCGCCAAATTTGTGGAGGATTACTTTAGAAAGTACTACGGAACAGTGAGTTCATTTGGGATAAAATCTGTTATGAAAAGGGAGATCGCTTTTTCCCCGTTCTCTAAAAAGGGAATGATAAGGCATACATCATTTCCATCTATGGAATCTCTCGTGAACTACGTTAGGGAGAATACACCACTTCACTTTTACTATTCGAGCGCTTATTATGAAAATCCGGCCGCATCGATGGAAAATAAAATATGGACCGGGGCTGATCTGATATTCGACATAGATGGAGATCACATACCGGGAAGCGAGGGAATGGGTTACGGGGAGATGCTTGCAACAGTCAAGCTGGAGGTTAACAAACTTTTGAATTTGCTGACAGATGATCTAGGAGTGGAAGAGAAATACCTAGAAGTTGTGTTTTCAGGAAGCAGGGGGTACCACGTTCATATTTATTCAATTTTTGAGGGACTTGAATCCCAAGAGAGAAGAGAGCTTGTGGATTATATATCCGGAAGGTGTGTCGCAGAGACGGGCTACCTTTTCCCTAAAACCAAATGGGCAGAAAGGGTTTCCTCGATAACGAATTCTCTTTTGGATCTTCTGAATTCCAAATCATCTTGGAGGAAAATGCTGGAAGAGAGAACTCATGAATCCACGGGGAATATGACAAAAAAGGAAATAAGAGAAAAAGGATACATTGAGAGAAATGCAAAGAAGCTTGCCATAGAGTTATACGCATCCAAGATTGACGAGCCAGTAACCATCGATATACATAGACTTATCAGGACGCCTGGAAGTCTTCATGGAAAAACAGCAATGAAAGTGATGCAGGTTGGGCTTGAAAAACTTGAAGATTTCGATCCGTTAACTGAGGCCATTGCAGATAATAGTGAGGATAGTGTTTCTATAAACGTTTTGAGCAGAAGCACAGTAGAAATAGGCGGGGAGAAAATTCGTGTAGAGGAAGGTAGGGCTAAGATCCCAGAATATGCAGCTATTTTTTTGATTCTACGAGGCGTAGCCGAAATTATCAGCGAATGAAATCTTTAATTAGTTAGTGTCCATACGGGAGTATGGGTTCCATCAGACCAACTCTTGTCAAGACGGCTGCAAGGCAAGTGTACCAGGAATATGAGCAGGAGCTAAACAACGAATTCCAGCACAACAAGGAAATCGTAAGTAAAGTGATTCCTGGAGCTTCTAAGAAACTTAGGAACCTCGTGGCTGGCTACGTGACTACGTACTGGAAGACAAAGAAGATGCCAAAGAAAAAGAAGGAAGCGGAAGTGGACGAATTTTCACTCTAAATTCAGTAGATCCTTTCTTGTTAATACGAGATATACAGTTTTTTCATTCCTAATAACATCGTTAACGGCATAATTTTCTTTCTCCAGCTGAAGTATTGCCTCTCTGAGCTTCAATCTCCATTTCACCGCCAGCTCTATATTCGGACTTCCAAGATTCATTGGTACTTCAAGAGCCACAGAGTCTGGTCCAACTTTTATTCCGTCCCATGGCTCAGGAAAATTGGTTATTTTGCCGACAACATCAAATTCTCGAGGCCTAATAATATCCCTATCGAGAAATTTGTGTGCCTCGTACCTGTCTGACTCCACCCCTCGGTTCTCGTCTGAATCCATTTCCCCGTAATAGTTTATTATGTAATTGTAAGCATACGCACCCAATTTGTGAACGTTGAAATACGCATTTCTTACCTTAATAGGATCGAATGCCCATCTTACTTCATTGTAGCCCATCTTTTTTGCGACTGAGAACTGGTGTATCTTAAGCTCGTAACCAACTCCCATATTCCTGTATTCCTTCAGAACACCGGCCATATGTGAATATAGAAATCTCCTTCCTCCCTCGGAACCGGGGAATGCAAGCGTAAAACCTATTATCTTTCCTTCGTCTAAGGCGATTTCTACGAGACCCCCATTGTGGCTTATAACCCTCATCAGACCTGAGGGAACTGGGGTTTCTCCCCTCATCCCCCATATCTCCCTCTGTAAGTTCTCTAGCGCACGATATTCCTCTATGCTTTCTGGAACTCTGATCTCCATCTATCGTGCATAGTTTTAAGAATAAAATATTTAGCTGATATCTCTGCTTCTTATTCTATTCTTCACAGCAATACCCCTGGTGAAATCCATCATCTCATCCCTCGTAAGGATAACCCTCCCGAATGCAACAAGTCTGTCATTGCTGTCGACTATTACCGCTTCATCATGGGGCCTTAGCATTGGGTCTGCATCCATAACGAACTTGGAGAAGACATTTTTACCTTCACCAACAAACTGGCGCGCCTCGTCGTCGATCACAACCCTATGCCTAGGAATTGGAAAATTGTCATGAATTAGTCGGGCGCCAAAAAGAGTTAGACTGAATAGGCCGTCCGAGGCTCTAAAAGAGAACGCTGGTTCGTTACCTATGAAAACAGTTCTGACCTTGCCTGTGTTCTTGCTCCTCACGAGTTTTACGTCGTCCCTCCTGACAATTGAATATAAAGGCTTTCCAAATTGGTATTGGAAAATATGGTTCACCTTCTCAATAAGGAATTCCCTCCAGGGGTCTTGATCAAATTTATCTTCCCCTCTCATAGAGAATCTTTCATCTGGAAACAAGGATTGAGCAACAGGATACGTTTCGTCAAAATACAGAGGTATATCACCGAACTCCGTGGAAACACAGCTCACAGGCGTCTCGAGGAAATAGGAGTAGGGTTTCCCCGAGACTTTCGAGCAAGGGCCTTGGCAGCCTACTGATTCCTTGAATCTCCTGATCAGTGGCCTAGAAAGCGATTCCTCGCCCAAATACAGGAACGGAGATTTCCTAGACCTGGGCTCAAATTTTTCAAGGTATTCATAGTAATCCAGAACTTTCCTGTATGCGGAAAGAAGAAAAGGATGTGCATGTGACCTATACTCAGCGTAATTCCATATATTTTCACCCTTTATCTCTTCCCTTATCCTCTCTATTTCTTTTGCGGAAACGTAAAGATTATGAAGCCCAAGAACTTTGGTTCTCTCCTCCTGACTCAGATCCTCGATTTCCTTGCGCGTATACCGGTCGAGATAGGGAGATGCCGGCAGATCTTCGGCTATGTCTTCTATTGTTATCGTCCCGCTCTCTGTAAGGATCCTCCCGTCTCTCGCGTACTTTATGTAGGCTGACGAGTCAACCACGTCCACACCTATAAGGAAAAGTAGTGGAAAGAACATCGGATGTCCAGCACCGAAGGCATGTATCACACTGGACGGCCTAAGGTTCATCTTAGATATTAAAATTGATTCAACAACCTCTTTATACATGTATTTCTCCATCAGAGGCACGATACCTCCTATCGGGTAATACTCCCCCTTGAGCGATGCCATAAGCTTCGCGCTTCTTGCTCTGAGATCCCCGAATAGCCCCCCCTGAACTGGTAGTGCGAGGTATGCTTGGGTACTAGATAATGCCTCAAGGCCTCTCCTATAATTTTCATATATATCCCTCTCCACCTGCTCTCTCGGATGCTCGATTTCAGAAAATACATCTCTTATTGTTACGATATCAGATTTTATACCGATCTGATAATTTACCATATCCAGGTTCCCAGCTTCTAATGGGCCATATACGTGCTCCTGAAATGTCCCAGAATCTGTCATTATGATTCCGTCAAAATTCAAAAGGGAATGAACGTCAGCCCCTATCTCGAATCCCCCTTTCCTCATAGTATAAGAATTTGTTATTACACCAGGGATTCGTAGCTTTTTTACCTCAGAGATCCAAGGTTCTGCTTTAAAAGGGTGTATCACAGGCAAGAGCAACGGGGTAACAGCCTTCTTACCGTTGACCTCTATCTCCCCTATTCTAGATAATGAGTCCCTATGTAAAATCTGAAACATCCATTGCTAAAACTAAAAATAGTAATGTAGGTGAATCAGAGCACCTACTTTTTAAGCACTATTTCTATTGAGGACACGTTGCTTTCGCCGTCCTCCCTTTGCACCTTTTCCGTAGATATTTTTATATCCTGATATTTGACCGGCGTCTTCATCATTGATTCCATTCTGTTTCTAACGATCTCAGCAACATCCACTGCTCTCTTGATTGCCATTCCCCTCGCTTTTATAGATACTTCGCTTGCTCCGTTCGTAAACAGCATTATTGTGCTGAAGACGTAATTCTCGGTCGGCTTTTTTCCGATGAATATTGTGTTGTTGTCTGCCACGACTATCACCAGGATTGTCTCAGTGTTAAATTGTATAAATAACTTTCGTGTGTGAGTATTTAGCACTCTCTAAATGAATGTAATTAAATGTAATTATAGTAAATTATTTCTAAGATAAAACGCTTCACATTCATGGCAAACGATAAGAAATACACTACAGTTTCGATACCCACACCCCTATTCGAGAAAATAGAGGAGAAGATAAAGGGCACGGGTTTTACCTCTGTTAGCGACTACGTAACATTCGTCCTCAGAGAGATCCTCTCCCATGGCAGTGGAGAAGAGGCCTTCAGTGAGGAAGACGAAAAAAAGGTAAAAGACAGGCTTCGTTCCTTGGGTTACCTGGATTGAGGTGTTCCGTGTGAGAGTTGCTGTCATTGGCCTTGACTGTGCTGCGCCGGCCATTATTTTTGACAAGCTTAAAGAAGATTTACCTAATATAAACAGGTTAGCAAGGGAAGGTCTGTACGGAAAATTGAGGAGTTGCGATCCTCCTATAACTGTACCTGCATGGATGGTAATGAGTACAGGAAGGAGCCCGGGTGAGCTCGGCTTATACGGTTTTAGATCTAGGGTTTCTAATTCCTACTTTGACATCAAAATCCCAACTTCTGGAGACATAAAATTCGAAACAGTCTGGGACATCTTAGGTAAGAGGAACAAGAGGAGCATCATAATCGCAGTTCCACCGAGTTATCCGCCAAAGCCACTCCCTGGTATTATGGTAACGGATTTCCTCACACCTGATAAGGACAAGGAATTCACCTATCCTCCAGGTCTCAAAAATGAAATAATGCGAGACTTTCCTGAGTATCAGTTTGATGTCAAGTTCAGGAAACCTGAGAGGAAGAAGATAATAGATGAAATATACAGTATGACTGACACAAGATTCAGAATGGCTGAAAAGTTTGTTGCAACTAAAGAATGGGACTTTTTCTTCATGGTCGAGATAGGTATTGACAGGGTGCATCACTCATTCTGGCGATACATAGATCCGGAAAGCCCGCTGTACGAACAGGACGAGGAGATGAAGAGTAAGTTTGTGTCATATTTCAGGATGGTTGATGACCACGTAGGTAAATTGGTTGAAATGATGGACGAGGATACGGTAATACTGCTGGTTTCTGACCATGGCGCAAAGCGAATGAAAGGCGCATTTGCGATAAACCAATGGCTCGCAGATGAAGGTTATTTGAAGATTGACTCAAATAATTTAAAAGAAGGAACCACGCTTGAGGAAGCAAACGTTGACTGGTCGAAAACTAAAGCGTGGGCGTGGGGGGGATACTACGCAAGAATATTCCTAAACATCAAAGGCCGGGAACCGCAAGGCATAATTGACAAGAATGAAGTGAAGGCTGAGATATCGAAGCTTAAAGAGAAAATAATGTCAATTAGGGGCCCAAACGGTGAAATATGGAATGCCAAGGTTTTTGAGCCTGAAGAGATGTATGAGGTGGTTAACGGGGATAGATCAGATCTTTTCGTTTATCT
>JAVYOD010000045.1:0-8754 GCA_038734825.1 Thermoplasmatales archaeon | reverse complement strand
TCCTCTTCCTTGCCACCACCATTTTCCTCTTCCCTCAGATATTGCTCAAATATGTTGCTCAGCGATGCCTGTTCTACGGTGAATTTTATCCGTTCAGCTACCAGAGAGGGTATCATATCATAAATCTTGCTTGCTGTTCCGTATATGAATATTTCGTTATCTGAGATCCTTTGCACCTCAATTTCCTTATCCTTTACCGGGACATCCTTTGAATAAACCTTAAGCACGTAGGGAAGCTTTATCTTTGATCTCAGATCGTCTATTCTTCCCATATCTATGAGCTTGCCCTTGTCAAGTATCATTATCAGGTCCCCCAAGACTTCGGCTTCCTCAAGGTAATGTGTTGTGAGTATTATGAGCCTGTCGCTCTTGAGCCTCTCGAGGATCCCCCATAGCTCCTTTCTTGATACGTAGTCAAGGCCTGTGGTCGGTTCATCCAGAAATATAATCGATGCCTCACTGCTTATTACCGTGGCAACCATGAGCTTTCTTTTCTGGCCACCTGAAAGCTTCCTGCTCTTAACCTTTTCCTGCTTTTCTAGATCAAGCGATCTCAGCGCTTCCTTCGCCCGCTCTTTAGCCTCCCTGTATGAGTAACCCCTCCACATCAGGTACGATGTTACTGTCTGGATTGGCGTGAGCCACGGAAGAGGCCTAGCCTCCTGGGGAACAACAGCGATCTGGTTTCTAACTTCGTCTGCCTGAAGAACAACATCGTAATCGTTCAAGTACGCCTTGCCGGATGTAGGCATAAGTTGAGTTGCCAGAATTCTCAAGAATGTTGTTTTGCCTGCACCGTTCCTGCCTATTATTGAAAATATACCGTTGAGATTGACGTTTATTGATACGTTCTCAAGCGCCTTGTACTTCCCCTCGTAAATTTTCGAAAGCGAAACGGTTTTTATCTTCAAAATTCACCTTCACCCGATATTCTTTATATTGGCAATCTGGAGCATCTGATCCACTATCTTCCTGAAACTCTTTGCGCTCTCACTATCCGGGTGCGAGAGAATTAAGGGGGTACCGTCATCCCCGTCTTCGACTACGACCTCTTCCATTGGGATTGAACCTAGAAAGTTGATCCCGTACTCCTTTGCTGCTTTTTCCCCAGCACCCTTTTTGAATATGTAAGTAACATGACCACAGTTGGGGCAAACGAAACCGCTCATATTTTCTATTAAACCAAGGATAGGCGCATTTAACTGCTTCGCGAAGTTTATGGCCTTCCTGACATCTATCATAGCCACTTCCTGAGGTGTTGCCACTATTACAACTCCTGTGATCTTCGGGAGAAGCTGAACCACCGACAGAGGTTCATCTCCCGTTCCAGGAGGGAGATCAAACACGAGGAAGTCAAGTTTTCCCCAAGAGACGTCCTTTATAAACTGCTCTATCATCTTGTGCTTTAGTGACCCCCTCCAAATAACTGGGGTATCTCTGGATGGAAGAAAGTACTCGATTGAGATTACTCTAAGAGTGTTGCTGTACTTTACAGGTATTATCTTCTTATCTTCGTCTACCTCTGGCCTGTCATCTACAAGACCCAGCATCTGTGGTATATCGGGGCCGTGCATATCAGCGTCAACCAGACCGACCTGAAATCCACGGACAGACAACTCGACGGCCAGATTCGTTGCCACTGTTGACTTCCCGACACCACCCTTTCCGCTCATAACAACAATCACATTCTTAATGTTCTTGATCGTTTCATCCTCCGCGCTTATCTTGAGGTCAATCGGGGGACGTTCCGGAGGCTCGCTCTTTTTGATAGTTCCTGGCAAGTTATCACCATGATCTTAATTTCCTGCGGCGATAATAATTCTTCTTAGTTTTCGAATTTTGTATCAATTCCCTTTAATAGAGCTCTTCCTTATAGAAAAGGTGAAGTATCTCGCTCTCCTCCTGGCTGGCGTTATAGTTGCATATACAATATTGGGAGGAGGAGCCTACGGACAAGCAGGAACTGTGGCAAATCGCGGGAACCTATCTTTATCTGGGAACTTTACTGTGAACATTAACGGTTCTGAGCTGGTTATATTCAGATACATAAACGTCAGTGGAATGCCACACCAGGTATTGAAAATCCACCGCGGTGGTCTCGAGAATAGCGGCTTTTTCTGGCAGGGACACGGAAATGTAACCTTGGTTCCGGCTGTGAATTATTCGCATAAAAATAGCATAAATTCTCAGGATGGTAACCTGAATTTTATATATCTGTATACAAATGAATACCTGGGTGTTCTTCTGAGCAATGGAAATGTTACAATCTCAGGAGGCTCGATTGAAGTAACATCTCCTGGTGGTAATATATTCGTTGAATATCTAACAACCCCGTTTTCCGCATATGGCATAAAATTCCTTACGTACTCGGAAACAGACAACGAATTCGACGGTAAAAATTCAGCGTTCAGCTTGGATAATGGCGCGCTATCTTCATATTCACTTCTTAAAGGAAATACATCCCTAGATGTGATAAAAAATATATCAAGCGAACTCGAGGATAGTAAGGTTTTAACTAATATGTCCGAACTCATAAACGCACCTGAGAGTTTAGTCATTCCTTCAGATCTGAATCTTCCTACTATTCTTCTCTCAACACTTGGACCAGGCGTAACAGTTAACTTTGATAGCTACGTTAATCTGAGTCCGATAAGCCATGGCCATGTTGATATAAAACCTTTCACAAATCAGCATATCATATCTAAGGCATCCGAGTACCTTATATCCATTCAGAAGAAGACTATCGGTTTCGCAATAGTTTATGGCTCATCAGAAATCAACAATAACTCCCTGACTATTGAAGGTACAATTTCATTCGCTGTTATTAGATTCCTTAACCCTTCACATTCAGAACCATTGATTAAAAACACGAATACAACTAATGGGGTAGAAGTCGTGATATCCAAAGGTGCCTATTATGTCCCGCTCTCTCCGAACATATCTCTGGACCAGATCTCATTTTCTCGCGGGAATCTGTTTCTTAGTATATACCAAAACGGTACTAGCTACATATTCATTGTCCTCGAGGGGAACATATCCTTCGAGAAATCTGAAATAACAACACCTAACGGATCGTTCAAATATACCTCTTTGAAAAAAGAGGGTAATTTTACCATAGTGACATTCATTGCAAACGGAACGGGGATGACCAATCTTTCACTTTCAGTGCTTCCTGTTTCAGGGCATCAGATAATAAGCGTTTATTATCTTGTGATATTTTCATCTGCATTAACAGCAACAACCCTATCCGTTATATATTTCTCCAGAAGAAGATGGATTAAGAGCTTTGAAAAAGAATAATTATTAACAAATCTTAAGGTATTATGGATGTGTATAAGATTCCTACTGCTAAAAAACAGGAAATGGAGAAAATTCTAGCCGTTGATCCAGTTTTTAGGCTATCTGTAACAACTAAGGATTCCTCCGTCCTAGGTGATGGCGGTTTTATCTACCTCATACTAGAGGGATCCGAAGAGAGGCTTAAGGTTGCGCGCGATATGCTTATGCCCATATCTGTCACGCTTAAGCCTGAAGAAAAGAAGAAGGTAGAATCGATGATCGAGAACGAGAGAAAGAACGTTTATGATAGCATGGGGTCGCTTTTCGGATGATCATACTGGCTGATGCTGAGTTAGAACTCGTTCCGGATGAAATTTTGAACGAGGATGATGTGAAGAGTATAGTAGAAAAAGAAGGGAGGAAAAACATTCTACTTGAAAACTGTAAAATGAGAAGGTCGATTGAAAAATTCTTCCCTAAGAGTTCTAACAGGATCGGTTTTCCTGATATTGCTTATATGTTCTACAGGATGAATGAGGAATCCGCAGTGATGAGGGAAATGAATATAGGATACGCTATTCACACTAAAATGAATATTGTGATAGAGGACAAAGACCTCAGGGGAATTGGACCAAGCTATTTCGAATTCAAGGAAAGGGTTGAGGAAATACTTTCAGAAAGCCATAAGAAAATCTCACTGATGGAATATCTAAAATCAAAGGGAATTGAAAAGAACACGGTAGTCCTCCACCCAAAGGGAAGGAGACCCCTTCCTAGAAAAACTGGTATTAGTTATGTTATAGGCGGCTTTCCGCAGGGCGATTTTGTATCAAACATATCTTACCTTGATCTATTTTCCATCCACGAGGAGGAGCTGACAGTCCCAGCCGTTCTGGAATTACTTCACTTCAATCTTTTCTTGAGTTCAGATTATCCATGAAGATCTTTTTTCTCTCTATCTCTTCAACCTTTCCTATATCCCTCCTCATGAAATATTCGCCTTTAATGTGATCTTCCACCCCGTCGAATCTCTTTACTACTTCCCCTAGATCATCTCCCTCGGAATAGATCGCAAGAGATCTTGAGTTTGTCTGGTGGAGAACGTTACCGCGCTTTGAGACTGATGCATAGAATATCTTCAATCCTTTCAAATAAACCCTCTCTTCATCAACTGATATCTTCGACGGGTGTGGATCTGAGCCGTACCCCTTTGGGACGATATACCTTAGTACGTTGATCTTGTTCCTGAACTCGAGTGCTGGCTTAATTCCGTTGAACATGTCAACAGCAATGTCGAAGATTGAGTTGTCCATGAGGGTCAGAGCATTTATGGCCTCAGGGTCTCCGAGCCGGGCGTTTATCTCGAGAAGCTTTGCACCCTCTGATGTTGCTATAAATCCCCCGTATATTGGACCCACGTACTTGATACCGTCGTCATTAAGGCTCGAAACTATTGATCTCAATATATGTTTGGCCTCGCTCTCAATATTATCTCCGATAAACGGGAGACCCCTTGTGGAAAAGCATATTGAACCCATCCCTCCTGTATTCGGACCAACGTCCCCTTCCATAGCCCTCTTGTAGTCTTGTACTGAAGGCAGGAAAAATATATCCTCACCGTACGCAAAAGCCTGCAGACTGAATTCTTCGCCGATCATCTTCCTCTCAATAAGCACAGTCTTCCCCTCTTTTCCAATGTAGGCCTTTGCCAGCTTTGCACCATCCTCCTTACCGCTGAAATGAACCCCCTGTACTAAAACCCCTTTCCCTCCGGTGAGCCCATCTGGCTTTATTACGAAGTCGTAGTCCAGATTTCTTATGAATTCCTCAACTTTATGAACATCAGAGAAAGATCTGCTTTCAACGTTTCCTTTGATCTTCTTCTCTTCGAGAAATATACGGCAGAATGACTTTGAAGTTTCAAGCTTTGCAGCAGTAGAGCTCGGGGCAAAAACTTTGAAATTATTTTTCGAAAGCATGTCAGATACTCCGGCTGCTAGCGGGTTCTCAGAACCTATAAAAACATAGTCAGGCTGAACCTTGTTTGCTACAGCAAGTACCCACTCTCTGTCATTCTCATTACCAATGAATATTCTCTTTGCAATCCTATCCAGGCCAGGATTTCTGTTGTGAGATATTACAAAAAGTTCATTACCAGATCTAATTATAGAAAGACCTAAAGCGTGCTCCCTTCCACCGCCACCTATCAATAGAGCCTTCAAGTTCACACCTTGTTTCCCTTTTCAAGTTTCTCTTTTATCTCCCTGCCATAACGCGAGAGAAAGAGCCTCGTCAGTTTTACTATCCTTCTATTACCGACCCTCTCCACATCTACAAAACCGAGCTTTACAAGATGATCTATTTCTGCCTGAGCCTTTTTACCCCTAAGTCTCTCAACATGGCTCATATAGACTCTCTTCCTACTAAATAGAAGAGCTATTATCTCCAATTCACCCTTGTCTAGCTCATTCTCAGAGTACTTGAAGGCGAGATCACTATACTTATCCTTCACAGCTATCTTGTATTTCCTCCCTATTGTCTTAATTTCAAGCGCTGTACCCTCATACCTCTTTTTGAGAAGCCTTAAAATCTTCGATACCGACTTGTTATCAACCTGAAGAGCGGCTGAGATTTCCCCCTTTGTTAGGGGATTAACTGTTGCAATTAACAGGGCTTCGGCACGGTTCGTGTCTTCTTCCATCATTCAATTATAAAGTGAACAATTATTAAATTTTTGTAAATCTCATATTATGGGGTTGTCCCGAGTAAGCCCCCTTCTGTTAGCCCCTTACGGGGTTGGTGGCATTTGACTGATGCGCTCCACCTGTTCCTCAGGTAGCGCTCACGGGAACTGCTTGAGCTTGCTCCGTTCTACCCCCTCTGTCTCATCAAATTTTCGGGAACGTCACCTCCTCGAGGATCACACTTTGCCGAAACTGTGTCATTTCTCGTGAGGGAGTACAGGCCTCTCAGCCTGGGTTTTACCCGAACTGCTACCCGGAGGGGGGACTTTCCTCACCACTTCTGGCGACAGCCACCCTGGGACTACCCCATTCCACATTAAACGGAGATATATATCATTGATTCCCTACAAACGTTATATCCCTAACTAACCTGACTCCCGCATTAGAGAAATTCACTATGTAGTTTGAACAGTTGGTGAATTTTATACCGTCAGAACTTCCTACGAATAGCTCGTAGAATGCCCTTATGAATGCACCGTGCGTTATCACGATTACCTTCTTTCCTTCGAACCTTTCAGAAAATATACTGAGGAAATTGTTTACCCTGTCAATGACAGAACTAACAGGTTCAGCATTGGATATTCTCTCCACATCGCGTGATAGCGAGCCCATCCTTATACCGTATTTCTCTAAAATCTGTTCAGTTGTCATTCCTTCAAGGATACCGTAGTCCCGGTCTCTTATTATTCCTGTCTTTTCTATTATAGGTATTTTCAGTACCTCAGATACTATTTCTGCAGTTTGTACTGCACGAAGCATGTCACTCGTTACGATGAAATCGAATCCAAATTCTTTGAGGGAAATAGCCAGCTGCCTGCTCTGTTCCCTACCAATAGGCGTTAAAGAGTCATTTCCCCTACCAACCCAGAGATTGCGAACGTTTGATTCTGTTTGACCGTGTCTTGCTATTGCCAAGGTGAAGTTGCGTCCCATCCCTATGTTATAGCTATCATTCTAATAAGAATTTAACGTTGGACAGCGAAAAGATAATAATAAAAAGGGCATGGGCAATCTACCTTAAGGGCCCGTGGCCTAGTCTGGATAAGGCACTGGCCTTCTAAGCCAGTGATCCCGGGTTCAAATCCCGGCGGGCCCGTAGTTAAGGAGCCAGAAAAATTGTGGCCAAGATTAGTTATTCCCAGTTTTATCCATATATGTTAGGCCTTTCTTCAATTACTTGATATCACAATACAATAAAGCCTGTGAAATTATATTGCTGGAAACCTAAATTCATATATTTATTAATAGAAACGATTTAAGGATTGATTTATTTGGTAGGAATTTGTTTATTCTATTCATTAAATGTGTTCAATCATGGTTACCGCTTTTTTATATTGATCTTATTATTCTCACAAGATTACCTATTATGTCCTCTATGTCATCCCCGCTACCCTTGTTCGCCACAACTTTTTTCTGCACAGAGGAACATGGTTCATCAGAGATGAGATCATCGCTGAATAACTGAACATAAGAAGCGTAGGCTGATACCTGTACTTCTACTGTTTCAACCTCAGACGGGTTGGGGGAATATCCCTTCTCATTCGTTGACAACTGCCTATCCCAATCCTCAACCTGCCTCTCATCATAGCCAATGCAGAACTTTCCGGCCTTTTCAAATTTAGTTCCGTAGACTACTGGATTCATAGGTGGAAATGATCTCGAGAATCCTCCCTCCAGAATGCTCCACTCCTGACCCGGAGCCAGCGTGAAGAGAAAAGCGACTATCCTACGACCGTTTCCAAAATCTATGATACCTAGTGGAGCATAATTTCTTTCCGGTGATTTCTGAACAAGAGGTGAAAGTTTCGTAGCCCAGGATGTTATGCCGTTCTCCAAATAAACCGGCCAGTACGAATTACCGAAATAATAACCGTTTCTGAAAAGAACTGCTGTCTCCTGAAAATCTGCATCATTCACGAAATTCCATGAAACGATGCCATTGAGCTCATTGTACCAGGACCAGCTGCAATGTATATCTGTTGAGATGCTATCGACGCCGGAAGTAAATGAGATGGAAAGTGCGTCTTTAGGTTTTATGTGACTTCCGCTTATGATCGTCATTGTAGAAATAACGAAACATGGCTTATAACTGTTATCTATATTAATCAACTTCTCGAGGCGATCCACTTGGTAGCTAAAAGGAATTCTTTAACCTCTTCTTTCGTGTTATAATGAAGGAACGTTGCCCGAAGCATAGATGGAACGGATAAAAAGTCGTGGGTAAGATTCCAGTGACTTCCGCCGACAACAGTTATCCTGAACCTTTTCCAGTAAAGGTCTTCCGCCAAGCGATCATTTATGTTTGTAAAATTGAAGGAGAATGTGCTCCCTCTGTTCTCTCCCGGTTCCCTTGATCCGTAAAGCTTCACATTCCTAATATTATTCAACCCTTCGGCATCGTCAATGCCTTCAAGCACAGCTCTATTCAATTCCTGCTGGTATATCTCCACCCTCCTCATCCCCTTCCTTACCCCGATCCTCCTGTTCTTCGGGGGCTTCCCAACTCTGAATTTTCTTATATCAAGTGAGAGGCTTGATAGGTAATCTACGACTGAACTCATAGCTGCAAATATACTCTGATCCCTGGTCCCAGGCTCGAGATATGACCCCGTATTTTCCGTTGCCTCCCTGTCCACGAAGTAAGGTTTCATTTTGCTGAGTGCATTCTTACTAACATACATGAAGCTACCGCGGGGACCAAATACTTTATAGGACGAGAAAACAAAGAAGT
>JAVYOD010000044.1:0-8814 GCA_038734825.1 Thermoplasmatales archaeon | reverse complement strand
TTCTCCATACTCCTTGGTCTCAATATTTGTTGCCGTGATCGTTTTCCTATGGACTCCAACTCATTTCTGGACACTGGCTATAAAATATAGGGATGATTACTCTTCTGCTAATATACCAATGCTTCCATCCGTCAGGGATGAAAGTTTTACGGTGAGAGCAATTATTCTAAACACCGTAGTCCTGATAGCATTCTCCTTCTCTCCTTTGATACTAGGTATACGGTTTCCCTCTCTCTATTATTTGCTGTTAATACCTATAAGTGCATATCTTATAGCGAGGGTCATAATGCTTGAGTTCAGGAAGAGAGAGTTAAAGGAAGTTTCATTCAAGGCATTCCTTGCAAGCAATTATTACCTTTCCTTCTTCCTCTTTATATTGGTCCTCACAGCAGTAAGGTTCTAAATGATTGCGAAGAAATCTATACCCGTATTGGCAACAATTCTTTTCTGGAATATTCCTCTATTACTAAGGTCTGTTATTTTCGACACTTATGCGCTCTTAGAGCTTTTAGTAATTGAAATTGCTGTTTTGACAATTTTTGCGATTGTAACAAATAGAATTGGTATATTTTCAAGATTCATGCTCATACTCTCTTTTTTATCACTCTCCCTTTGCGTATTCGCATTTATTTCAGGTATGTCTTACTTGGCACCGTTCTACCTTCTTTCTGGTATAATAGGTCTTAGATACGGTTTAAATGAAGGCAAAAGGGACGACCTAATTGTTTCTTCTCTTTCTTTCGCTATACTAATAACTCTTCTCTTTATATCTTCCTCACTTAGGATATTTCTTCACAGTGCTTTCCAGGATCACATATTCCTCTTTTCCATATACGACAATGCTCGGCCAGCTGGAATACCAATAACATACTCGCTTGGCATTATCTTATCCTCAGGTAGGGTAACGCTCACGATATCTCCTTTGATATTGGTATTCTTTCCTGCAGTCGCGTATCTTGCATCTGCCAACACTGTTCTCATCGTGAGGTCAACGACACCAGGGACATCCATTGTCCCAACTGCAGTGACTGCTTTGGCATGTCAGTGCGAAAACACCGTAGGTATCATCTCCGGAACGGCATCCTACCTTGCCTTAGCCATCGTTCCCTACCTGGTATTCCTTTCTGTCGCGATGCTTCTAGCTACCAATTTTTTCCTCCACAGGCCGAGAAGGTTGCCAAAAATTAAAATCGGTCATAGACTGTTTCTTTTCCTTTTTCTCATATCTATGATAGTTGAATCTTTTCTGGTATTTTCTGGTTTAATATTAAATCTCTGGATCTTTGGTCTCAATTCTATACTTACCTTATTCTCTGGATTTTTCCTTGGACAGCTTGTACCTTTTAGGAGGAAGGAACCGATCCCTCTTATTGCGCTTGCTTTTATTATTCAGCTTTCGCTTCTCATTCCGCCTGTGGTCAGTATGGCTCTTGTCTCTCCCATATACTTCGAGATTTATGCCTTCGCCGGAATCATCTCTGGTCTCCTTATCTCTCTTGCTCTGAGAAATAGAGGGAGAATATCAAGGATAGGTATAATAGAGCTCGTCTTTTCTATGGAAGCTATGCTGTCTGTTATATTCCTGTATCTGAGTTTAAATTCAGTCACATTCTTTCCCAGGTATTCCCAGATCGCTGTCCTCAGTTTCTCGTTATTCCTGCTGCTTGTAAGTATTCCTGTCATGTGGTTCTCAAACATATTTCTGCTGAGCGCTAGATTTTTTGGCGCTTAACCTTTCTTTCACAGCATTCCTTACATCGTAGAAGTAGATATTCTTATACGGGCAGGCCATTATGCATGACCCAGACCCCACGCACTTTTCACTTTTGAAATAACCTTTTTTCATGATCTGAGAAGGTATATCGCCTAGTCCAACTTCACATGCTGTCACGCAAGCCTTGGTCTCGCATCTGAAGCAAACATTCGGATCTATACCCTTTATCTTGAAGAAACCGATTTTGCTGAAGAAGCCAACGAATGTTCCAGTAGTACAGAACCCGTACCTCCTGCAGGGACTCATTCCTACGAAGGGTATTGAGATAAAGAAGATGTACCAAAGGAAGTTCCACACAAGGAAGGAATATAGTACTGCAGCATCCATTTTAATTTTTAATATACCATAATAGGCTGCGAAGCTTAACACCGAGGAAATCACCATAAAAATCCAGGCCGCGGATGCAATATCCAACGCGAGAGTGCTATACCTGCTTCCGATATTTTTCTTGCTAAGCTTTGATTTGTAATTCATGGATATCATCTCCTGCCCAAGTGTACCTCCGTACATCACTGCCGATGGGCACAGAGTGCTGCAGTACGATCTTCTTCCAAAAAGTATTGCTAAGACCGCGTATATAAGGTATGAGACTATCAATGGGAATATAAGTGCTCCCCCCACCGGGCCTAGAGCGCCAACGTTAGCCCACAGCGGTAACCTGTCCCACCCATTAATGTAGTTTGGTCCAAGGACTGTATATGTGGCATATGCTATCAAGGCAAATGAGAGGTTCACCCTTTTTTCAAACCATTTTATTCTTTTTATCCTTATTACTACGAGAGAACCCATTTCTAGACCCATTAGGATTAAGAACATAGGTGCATTTGCCACAGCCGCTATGAAAGGTATAAGGGATAAGATAGGTGAAGCGTGCATAAACGAGGAAACTGCGTTAGTCTCAAGATAGAAAAACGCCTTAATTCCAGATCCGGAGACGGAAAAAATCCCCGTGTATATATCAAGAGGAACGCTCATAATTAATTCTGACAAAAAAGAAATTGAAAGTATATAGAAAAGCCATCCCTTCCTTTCAGACCATCCTTTCGTGACCCTCGAGCTTCTTCCAGAGAGAACTAGGAAGAAATAGATGGACATTCCTGCCATTACTGAGAGTGAATAGAAGAGCCAGTCACCCTCATTCCTAATACCCTGGTAATAATAAAAAAAGAAGCCAATAGAATTGAGGAGGTAAATGAGAAGTGAGAAATTTATTATTCTTTCTCTCTCCATTGATATCCCATTTTTCGCTTTAGAAACATCCTCAAGAGCAACAATCATTCCAAGGACCATTATCAGGGCATTTGTGAAGAGAAATATTTCAGTCAGCTGAGGAAATATAGCCGGGGAGATAAGATCCATGAGCGCTAGTACAATCAAGAGAGTCCTTCCCGCTCCCTTGATCCCGAAGAAAATGATAGAGAAAAGCATCTCAACTTCCATAGGAACAACGAAGTATGTGGTATTAACAACGCTCGGTATCGCCGAAAGTCCAGGGCTAATACCACTTCCGGTTAGCTGTAGGACAAAGAGAGCCATGAGGAATTCGTCGATCACGAATAGGAGCGGTATCGCGATCTTATGTAAATTCTGACCATTCCTGAACTCCATGGAGTAAAGGTAAACAAGGATAACTATGATAGAAATCATTGGAACCATTACTATATTTATAGCGGCAACAGTATCAAGAAAGTTTTTAGGTGTACGTAGATAATAAGTTAGCCCTATGAACATAGAAGACATCATTGTTAGAACGAAATAGATTAGGTATGTGGCCTTTCTAGAAGCTCTCTCAGGTACGAGGTAATATTCCGAAATTATGATTACCGCAAGCATGGAAGCAATGGTTATCAATGCCAGTAAAAGAGAGCCCATCCTTCACTTCAATAAAACCATTATACTTATAATAAACGTTGCTTCAAGTTGGCACTAAAACAGATGCAAGAGCTGGATAATGAGCAAGTAGTGGGAACATTGACCAGATCAAAAAGTGGAGAATCGTTGAGGCTAGAAAGCTCTTAGTCCTCATTGCAAGGAGGCCGTACACGATGCCCATGCTGAATACGGAGGAAAGCATAAGCATATTATAAGGAAAAGGAAAGCCGGCACCGTGATCCGCCGTCACATACCTTGAATAGTAGGCCACATAAACAACAGCCTGTAAAATGAGTGCATCGTACCTCCTGATGCCTCTCAGGAGGATTCTCTGAAGAATGTATCTGAAGTTGAATTCTTCAAGCAGAACAGGCGTTACCAAGAGCTCGGGAAGTGTAACAGCCCAAGCCTTGTTAAATACCGAGAAGAATACTAGAACTAAGGTAAATGTGGTTAAAAGCAAGGCGATAGAAACGACGGATGACTTCATATCTTCCTTCATCTCGTTTTTAGAGGAATAAAATGAAATAGGTATTGACAGGAGGCCAGCTGTTAATCCGATGTAATATAAAAACATAATATTAAATAATATGAATAAATATTCCGTGACAAAGAATACTGAAAATGGGATTAAAAGTGATATTTTGATCTTCACCATAGTTAATCTATCTTAAAGATTATAGGTTTACTAAAAAACTTAAAATAGTATCTTTGATTATTTGCCCCAATGAACCGCGAGGTTGATGAGAACAAGAGAAATTTTTTAAAGGTTCTGGTTACAGCATCAGTCGTCGCCGGTGCAGGTCTCTCATTAGGTGTGGTTGTGAGGGCTCTCGCGCCGCCACCTCTTGGAATTTCAAGCTTTCCAACTCTCTTAATTGTGGATTCATCAGGGAATCCAGTTAAAGCATCGTCTCTTGCCGTAAACAACCCATCTGCACTTCAGTTCAATTATCCCTTGCAGAACACACCGAATTTTCTCATTAACCTTGGGGACTCTAACGGGAATCCCATCCAGGTTCCTGCTGTCCAGGTCACCATTCCTGCAACAGGACAGACATACACCTCTTATCCAGGCGTTGGTAAAAATGGTTCTATAGTTGCATTCAGCGGGATATGCCAGCATCTGGGCTGTATATTTCCGGAATTGAGGTTCTACCCCGCAGGGGTGGAATCAATCACGCTAAAGGGGCAAACTTACACAGGCGTGATTCATTGCCTATGTCACGGCAGCACTTATGATCCTGCTAAAGGAGCATCGGTAATAACTGGACCTACGACTCACCCCCTACCGATGGTAAAACTGGTCTGGGATTCAACAACTGATGAACTTTATGTGTCAAACATGGTCGGTCCAACGATATACGGCAGGCCATCTGACCTTACTGGTGAATCCCCAATATCTGGAAATACGACAGAGCTTGTCAACATGGGGAATCCATTTACGTCGTGAGGTAATGAGATGACATCAATTAAAGAAAGATTGGGAAATACGGAACAGAGGAGGGAAGGCCTAGGGGAATGGTTTTCCTCCAGGGCAGGACTCAAAAATATACCTATGCGAAAAACTCCTGACTACATGCGGAAATGGGGTGGGAAGTGGTACTGGACGGGTGCCTTGATAACTATTGCGTTTATGTATGAGGTAATAACTGGTCTCATACTCCTTCTATATTACAATCCAGCGGATCCGTACGATGCGACTCAATACGTACTTAACTCTGTTCCTTACGGTAAGCTCCTACTCGCAACGCATCTCTATGGTGCGTACGCAATGATTATTTTGGTGTACGTTCACCTATTCAGAAATTATTTTGTAGGAGCCTACAAAAAACCTAGGGAGCTTCAGTGGGTTATAGGTGTAATTCTCCTTGCTCTCACTCTCGGTGTGGGTTACTTCGGTTATTCTTTGACTGGGGACGTTCTTTCTTACGATGCCCAGGACGTAGGTAGAGGTATAGCTGCTCTCGTACCAGTCATAGGAAAATGGCTCGTGAGTGTAGGGTTCGGCAATGGAACCCCGACCAGCCTGTTCTCCAAGTTCTTAGGATTCCATATAATTTTTGCTGCGCTCATAGCTTTACTTTTTGGCTATCATTTTTACCTTGCTGAAGCAAACACTATGCTTCCTTCATCAAAGGTCAGCAATTATAAGTCACCGGCTTTCACTCAGGAGACGGATGATATGAAGCCCTGGTACCCGTCAAACCTCCTCTACATCATAGAACTTGGCCTCTTCACGATAGGCTTTATTATATTGATACCAAGCTTCGTGGGTCTTTTCCCATCCATGCCGATCCTCCTCTCTCCATTCCCTGGCCCGGCGCCGACTAGTGCGGCTGCAGCCCTGATACCCCCCTACCCACCGTGGTTTCTCTTGTTCGCATACAAGGCCGTTGATTTCAAGATGTTTTCAAGCGCTGCGGGTCCACTAGAGGCAATGGTAGTGTTTGCCCTCATACCACTAATCTATTTCCTAATCATACCCTTCCTTGATAGGGGTGAATCCTTGCATCCACTAGACAGGCCACTGACGACGTCCATAGGTATACTGAGCATAGTTTATCTTGTTGTTCTAAGTGTTTGGGGCGCCTTTACTCCTGGAATAGCAATACCTACATCCCAGGTTTTGCTTGTTATGCTGCCTCCCGCTGTGATAACTTTTGGTAGCATAATTATAATATCCAGAATGTGGAAATCAGGTAAACTGAAATTAGGAGCTAAAACTATTACCTCTTCCTTCTTCATTTTTATTGCTGGCCTCATTGTATCTGTAATCCTTGCCGGGTATTCGTTCTCACTCCTTATATCGCACTTTACCCCGTTAGTAGCCGGAAAATTCTCACTTTCAATCTTTTCTGTAGTTTTCTTAGCTTTTGGTACTGCCAGGACCTCGAGCAGCCTGCCAGATGTGAAGCTTAGCAAGAGCCCGACTGGCGCGTATGCTGCGATGGGGATCATAACGCTACTATCCTGGGTTTTGCTAGGACTTAGCATAAGGCTAAATCCAATAAGCCAGGCAATGCTTGTGGGCATGATCCTAGGTACTGTATTCATATTCGCCGGTATAACAATGGCAATATACAGAAGGCTGGTCTATGGCGAATAAACAAATTTTTTCTTCGGTAGGAGATCTCTTAACATGGATTATTTCAAACAGGCATTTGATGGAAAGATAGGAATAATTTCTGGTGCAGGAAGTGGACAGGGAACAGCCGTTCTTAAACTTCTCCTCGAGAACGGAGCAAAGGTCGTAGCGTTTAACAGATCCGGAAACAAGCCTAAGATATCCCACGAAAATCTCAAGATGATCAGGGCTGATTCCACGGATATATCTTCACTTGAAAATGTAGCAAATATTGTTGAAAGGGAGTATGGGAAGATAGATTTCCTCTACAATAACCACGGGATCTTCTCGCCGAGTAATGATCTTATTGACGGTGGGAAGGTATCAGAGTTTTTCAAGGTTAATGTAGTAGCATCTATCAATACGACAAAAGTATTTCTTCCCCTTTTTAAGGGAAAAGGAGCTATAGTGAACGTTGGCGCGTCTCCGTCAATATTCCACTACAGTTCCCTTGAGTATTCAATATCTAAGAGAGCGGTGGAAGAGATGACGAGGAAGCTTGCGTCGATGCTCAGACCAAGGAACATAAGAGTCAATGCTCTCATGCCAGGTAGTGTTGACTCGTCAAAAGAAATAGATGATATAAGGCCCTTCTCATTCCGGCCTCTTCTAGGGAAGGATTCAGTGAGCACACTTGAAATTGCATATGTTTCACTCTTTCTCCTAAGCGATCTTTCTTATGGAATTAACGGGCAATCAATTTACGTAGATGCCGGTAGTGGTCTCTGATAGTTACAGGAAAGATTTAAATTTAATTTACCTATAGCTTTTTTATGGCACTTAATGAAACCGAAAGCTCCTTTTACAAGGAGATTTATGAAATGGTTAAGCGCCACCCTGCTACAAACAACAGTTTCATAAACAGGTTCTCAAAAGGGGACGTGAGCTACGAGGAATTTATAAATTTTTCCGTGGAGTTCTACCACTTCACTAGAGAGTGGGTATCAATACTGTCTATCCTCCTAGCTAACACTATAAATGAAGTGGATGCCGAGTCTCTAACACGAATTCTCGTTTCCGAGCTTGGAGATAACGATCCAAAAAAGAGGCATGAGCTTCTCTATAGAAAATACCTCAGGAGCATAGGGATAAATCCTGAAGATTTAATATTCAGGAAGCAACTCCCTACGACAAAACAGTGGTTGGATAAGATGAGGGAATATTTTTCAACTGATCATTTTACTGCACTTGGCGCAGAGTACGGCCTTGAAAACATGGCCATACCTATGTGGGATAAGCTGATCCCTGGCCTCCAGAGGGCTAGGGAAAAATTCGAGAATCTTAAAAACATGGATATTGAGTACTTTACATTCCACAGGCAGCTTGAGGAGCACCACGAGGAGGAAATGGCAAATGTTCTAGGAGTTCATATAAATGATCCTGTCGCAAGGGAAAAGTTCCTTGAGGGAGCTCGGGGAATGTTAGATTCTGAGACAATATTCTGGGAGGGCCTGTCGCTCAGGGATAAATAGTGAAGTATTCATTATATAGTTTTCATGCCTTACCCTCCCAATGAAAGATATAGTTATAGATGTAAACAATTTAGTGAAAGAGTACGGTACATTTCGTGCTGTTGACGGCATAAGCTTCTCTATAAATAGTGGGGAGGTATTTAGCCTTCTAGGCCCAAACGGGGCCGGGAAAACAACTACCGTCGAAATTCTAGAAGGAGTTAGGGAAAGGACATCAGGGGATGTTAAGGTACTGGGAAAGGATCCGGAGAAAGATCGAACTCTCATTTACAGGCTAGGCATACTGCCTCAGGATTTTTCATTCATATACAACAGTACTCCTGAGGAGGCACTATCCTTCTATAAAAAAACACTGGGTTCATCAGCAAATATCGTGGAAATACTTAAAACAGTAGAACTATATGAAAAGAGAGGTACTCCGTTTCAGAAGCTTTCTGGCGGGCAGAAGCAGAAATTGGGTCTTGCGATCTCCCTTGTTAACGATCCTGAAATTCTCTTTCTAGATGAACCAACTGCAGGTCTTGATCCGCAGGCCAGGAGAAACATCTGGAACGTGATAAGGTCACTAA
>JAVYOD010000043.1:0-9194 GCA_038734825.1 Thermoplasmatales archaeon | reverse complement strand
ATTCTGCACGAATATCTTGCAGAAAGGCTATGATCAAGGTTTTCTTTGATGTAAAGGATCCCATCCAGAACGGTCATACCCTTCTGAACCGGTACCTTGTACTCCTCGTACCTTGGCGCTTTATCCTTTTCGGGGTCGAATCTTCTAACCCTGAATGTGACAGTTTTCACAACCTCTCCAAAACCTTTGAGAATAGCATCCATTTTACACACCTCCGACCAAGAAAGTAACTATAGTTCTTGTACCCCATATGAATACTATTAATCCAATTATCAGCATTACATATGTAATTATCTTCTCCGCGGTTGGACCCTGAAACTGCTCTGAGAGTATAACTCTGAATCCGTTGAAAGCGTGGTAAACGAGTACCGTTAGGAAAGCCTCGAACATTGCGCCCCAAAGCAATGTGGTATATATTTTTTTGACAACACTATAATAAAGGGTACCGCCAATCAAAGTGTGGGTCGACCCTAGGTAGATGTAAAGTTCCTTATCCGGGGTAGGAGCCAGGTAGCTAAGCAGCAGGAAGTGGAATGTCCCAAATATAAGGATAAGAATACCTGTGAGGTACTGCAGGAACATTAATTTAGATTCCTTCATAGGAGCACCCCCGCTGCAATGTAAACAACTCCTATAACGCCTACGACAACCATAACGATTCCCAAGACAATTTTGAGGATTGTATTGATGCCGCTCAGTGATTTAGGTTTATACGGATACTCTGGTCTATATGGTTTCGGAAGGAGGAGACCGTTTTCAACTATAGTTAACCTCAGGCCGTTAAGGCCGTGGTAAACGGCAGCCAAGAACACAAGGGAAAGTATTATAGGCCCTAAATGAACACCGAACGGCCAGTCGAGTGAAACCATGACGCTCTCCCAGGTAATTGGGCCCTTGAGTATCTCTGAGGTTTCAAATATATGAAGTATGAGATATATTCCGAGAACTATACCGGTAAGCCTATGAAGCGCGTACAGCCACCTATCCAATCCGTATTTGAACGGATTGAACCAGGAAATCCAACCTTTTTTATTCTCTATAGTCATAAAAGCACCTCAATAAACACGTGGTTCAGGTTTCCACTTCGTTACAGTAACAGGTACATAGCTGATAACAATCTTGCCGTCTAATCTCTGAGCAATAGTATGTTTCAAATAATTTTCATCATCTCTTTTCGGATAGTCAGTCCTGAAGTGCGACCCTCTACTCTCCCTTCTTTCAAGTGCACCAGTTATGACAACTTCAGCTAGCTCAACGAGGTTCCTCATTTCTAGTGCAGCCACAAGATTTTGATTATATATGTTTCCCTTATCAGAAATAGTGATCTTTTTGCTCTTGTCTATGAGTTCCCTGACCAGCCTTAATCCCTCTGTTAGACCCTTTTCATCTCTGAAAACGTAAGCATATCTATCCATTACACTCCAGAGTTCTCTTTTAATTTCGTAAGGATCGTTATCTCCTCTATCTGAATATGCATCTGAAATAAAATTTTCCGCATCCTTTTTATCGCTCTCCTGTATCCCTATTGAAGTTTCAGAGGTAAGAAGCCACTTAGCTGCCTCGCCCCCTGTTACCTTGCCAAATACTACACATTCACTGGTCGAATTCGCGCCAAGCCTATTGGCGCCGTGTACAGAAAGGCAGGATACCTCCCCTGCAGCCCAGAGGCCAGTGACACCTGTAAATCCTGTCCTGGTCACATCTATGCCCCCCATTGTATAATGGGCTGCAGGTCTAACAGGGAGAGGTGAATCTAATGGGTCCAGACCCACGTAATGAATTCCAATCTCCCTTACCTGAGAGAGCTTTTCCTTAATCTTGTCTGCCCCAATTGGCGAGAAATCTAAGAGTACGTAGTCCAGGCCATTCGGTCCTTTGAATCCCCGGCCTTCGAGTATCTCCGTCATCATACTTCTGGATACTATATCTCTAGGTGCAAGATCTTTCTTCGTTGGTGCATATTTTTCCATGAATCGTTCTCCTTTGGAATTCTTAAGGATACCTCCATCACCCCTCACCCCCTCTGTTATTAGAATCCCAGATGGTACCAGACCAGTTGGATGAAACTGCACGAACTCAAGATCTTTTAGTCTCATGCCCTTTCTGAGGGCTATTGCAAGGCCGTCACCAGTTACAAGGTGAGAGTACGTGGTGAAACCGTAAAGCCTTCCAAGGCCTCCCGTTGCAAGTATGCCCGCCCTTGCTTTGAAAATTCTTATTTCACCGGTTTCCATATCTATAGCTTCTGCGCCAAGGAACCTGTTTTCCCTTATGATCAAATCGAAAACGAACTGTTCATTGAATTTATCCACGTTCTCATACTTGAGAAGCGTATCGTACAGGGTGTGAACCTCATAGAACCCAGTTCTGTCCGCCGCAAACGTCGCGCGAGGGTAGGAATGGCCACCGAACGGTCTCTGTGCGACCCTCCCGTCATCCCTTCTCGCCCAAGGAAGCCCCCAGTGTTCTAATTCCAGTATGTCTACTGGACACTGCCTCACGAAGAACTCGACGACGTCCTGATCGCTGAGATAGTCCGATCCTTTAATTGTATCATATGCGTGGAGATCAAAAGAATCACCTTCGTCTGTGTAAAGAACAGCTGCAGAACCACCTTCTGCAGAGATTGAATGTGCTCTCATAAGTTGGTTTTTCGCAAGAATAGCTATCCTCAGTTTTCCATTACCGACCCTGGCAGCTTCTATTGCCGCTCTAAGACCGGCAAGGCCGGAACCCATGACCAATAAATCGTAGTCAAGTACTTCTACCAAGTAAATCTCCCAAATATGAATGCTTAATTCTATAAAAAATCTTTTCAGCCCATAGTAGCCTGTAGCTTCATTGCAAATCGATTTCGATATTTTTTAATAAAATAAGGAGCTAGTTTACCATTAAACTTGGCAAGGAAGCCAAGGTTGATTAATCTATAACTAAATCTTAGAAAAATCAATGATATTATTTCTCCTGTCTTTAGAGAGAAGGACTATCCTGGAGTCTTCCCTTTCGCCACCAAAGTCGTAGTTAAGATAACCATTTAGTCTAAATGAAAACTCTCTTATTTCAGAATGAGAAGGCATGTTATTCAAACTTAGTCTACCACGAGATCCACCAACATGCACATACCCCTTGTTTTCAATAAAATCCGGATCAGCTTTTTTGTCAAGTCTATAGTATTCTTCCACATATCCTAGATTAAAACCCTTCACAAGTGTGTGTCTTATGACTGTTCTCGTATCCAAGGATGGCAGAAGTTCCAGAGTTCTGTTAAGTCTTTCCCACGCATCTTTATAAACGGGATTCAACATCTCGTCGAATATCTTTTTGTTTGGTGCTGCAACTGTCACATATAGCTGAGTAGGTAGGACGTCCAGTTTTTCCAGTGCCTCTGGGTTTGTTCCATTTGTAACTAGGAAAGTGGATATTTTTCTCTTCTTGGCCTCTCTCAGGAGATCGTTGAGTTTTCCGTATAGAGTGGGTTCTCCAGTAAGAGATATTGCCATATGCCGTGGCTGTTGGGCATCAAGCCACTTCGAAATGTCTGTTCTCGGATCACCCTTGAACCCAGTGAGGAGTAGCCTTTGAGCCTGTATTGAACCCTCGAGTATTTCAGATGCATCGTCTTCCACAGGTAATTTTGCACCTTCCCACCCCTGAGATCTCCAGCAGAAATTACAACTTTCTGAACACCAGTCAACTGAAGGTGTCATTTGCACGCATCTGTGGCTTTCTATGCCGTAGAATGTCTGTTTATAGCATGGCCTATTATAATATAGGGACTGCCTCATCCAGTGACAGAGCTTCACTGCCGAGTGGTTGCCTACGATCTTGTATCCTTGTTTTTCCAAAGCTTTCTTTTTCAGCTCATCCATTTAGTATAGCACCCCCGAAACTATGAAACCCGTATGATAAAGGATCGAGGTTTCGGGTCTCATCCCCATTAAGCTGAGCTTCATGGGGACATCAATCAACTCATGGACACTTACTAAAAAACCCTTTTCTGAGAGAAAACGCGAAAATTCATCAGCCTGGGCATAGGTAGGAAGAAGGGATGCTATCTTTTTAACTGGATAGATGTTGCTTTCCAAAAATGACCAGGGTTGAGGATTATCTATGAATATGCATTCGAAATCACTAAGATTTGCATCGCGTCCGTCCCCATTAATAGGCGTTACTAAATCTTCTAGCTCGAATCTCTTAACGTTTCTTCTGAAGATTTCAAATGACGCACTATTTATCTCGTAGCTCGTCACCTTTACACCGAAAATAAGAGCTGAAATAATTGAAAAGCTGCCCGATCCCCCACCTATTTCGAGAAGTTTTTCACAGGAATGCAAATCTAATAGAAGGCCTATGTAGCAAACATCCTTTGGCGTCACGACCTGAGGTCCTCTCTCTAAAGAATCAAAGACGTCGAGCGTCATAGACCTTCTACATTTGAACCTCCTTGAACCTATTTCGTATTCCATCCCAATCTGAAACATGTCTGTTCTTATATTTCCAAGACCCTTAATGTAGATCAGACCCGCCTTGTTCGAAAAGCTAAACTTTTCAGTATCGTTGTAAAGAGTTATTAACACACTTAAGCAGAATAAAGAATTTAAAATAGATTTTCCTCACATGGTGTGTCCGTATCAGATTATTCTCTACAGTACTTATTAAGTAATGGATATGAGAGAAAAATTTGTGCAAAGTGTGGCAGGGCGTTTTGGACCATTGACAAAAACAGAGTAACGTGCGGCGAAGTTCCCTGTGACCCATATTCTTTTATCGGGAATCCTCCCACACTCAGAAAGTATTCCCTTGAGGAAATGAGGGAGGAGTTTTTATCATTTTTTGAGAGTAGGGGACATAAGAGAATAAAGAGATATCCCATTGTGGCAAGATGGAGGGACGATGTTTATCTTGTGAATGCAAGCATATATGATTTCCAGCCTCACGTTACATCTGGTAAAGTTCCGCCACCAGGGAATCCACTTGTTATCTCGCAGCCGTGTATCAGGACCGTTGACCTGGACAATGTTGGAAAGACGGGAAGGCACCTTTCAGTTTTCGAGATGGGAGGTGCAAAGGCGTTCAATTTTCCAGGAAATGAAATTTATTGGAAAGACAGGGCCGTACAGTTATGCCTTGAATTCCTCTCGCACCTGGGAGTGAATAGAGAGGAGGTGATCTTAAAAGAAAAGCCTTGGGCTGGAGGTGGTAATGCTGGATCTTCGTTCGAAGTTATGGTCAGAGGTCTAGAAGTTGCGACGCTCGTTTTTATGGATATGGTTGAAGATATGGAGGGAGATATCGAGATAGACGGGGTAAGGTACAGAAAGATGGAAAACAGGATCGTTGACACAGGTTACGGTATAGAAAGATTTACCTGGTTATCACAGGGGACTCGCACAATATACGACGCATTATACCCTGATCTAATCTCTCTCTTGATGAAAGAAGCAGATGTGAAGCAGCTGTCCTCTTTCCAGGGATATATGGATGCGGTCTCTATGGAAGACGGCTCTGAAATCGCCTTCCTATCAAAATTGTCTCCGCAGGAACGTGATTCCATAAATAAAATTTCATCTATATATATGCTAGCTGACCACACTAGAGCAATAACATTCCTACTCTTTGATGGTTTAGTGCCATCAAATTCGAAGGCAGGGTATGTGCTAAGAATGCTTATAAGACGTGCACTTTTGGCCATAAAGAAATTAGATATTAAAGAGACATTATGGAATCTCATCGAAATTCAGGAAAACAGGTTCAAGGATATTTTAGACGTGAGGCTTTACACATCAGCAAAAGAAATAATAAGGCTCGAGGAGGAAAGGTTCAGCGAACTTTTATCAAAGGGTGACTCATTAATCAAGAGATACTCGAAGAATGGAAGCATCAGTAAGGAGGGCGTAATAACTCTCTTCGAGTCAAATGGTCTTCCTATAGAATATGTGAAGGAGAGATGCGAAGCATTGGGTATCTCATTCCCACAAGATCTAAGGAAAGAGAGGGGGTTCTCTAACGTAAGGAAGGAACAGAAGCCCAGAGAAATGCGTAGCCAATTTAAGGAGACAAGAAAACTTTACTATGAAAATGAGCGGATGTTAGAATTCACCGCAAATATAATAGGTATTGAGGGCGATAGTGTTATACTAGACAGAACGTGCTTCTACCCTGAGGGTGGAGGCCAACCTTCAGACAGAGGGTTCATTTATGTTAACGGCAACTTGTTTAAAGTTTTGGATGTCCAGGTTCATGATGGAACGGTTTACCATAAATTGGAGAATAAAAATGGTATAATGGTTGGTCAAAGTGTATATGGGAAGGTTGACTATCAAAGGAGAAGACGCTTAATGCAAAATCATACGGCAACACACATACTTCTCTCGTCAGTTAGAGATGTCCTAGGCCCACATATATGGCAGGCGGGGGCTCAAAAAGACGAGCGGATAAGCAGATTGGACGTTACGCATTTCTCAGATATTTCTGAGTCACAGGTTGCGGAAATAGAGAGGAGGGCAAATGAAATAATAAGAATGGATTTGCCAATTCACAAAGAATTTGTTCAGAGAAATGAAGCTGAAGAATACTACGGTTTCACACTATATCAGGGAGGAATTCCAGAGGGAAGAATGCTCAGGCTTGTTGAAATACCAGGGATCGATGCGGAAGGTTGCGGAGGGACACATCTTGATAGGACTGGTGAGGTAGGTTTCATAAAAATCCTTCGGGTCGAGAGAATACAAGATGGTGTTATAAGGTTTCACTTTTCTGCAGGTGAGGCCGCAGTCGAGTATGCCATATCAAACTTGGAAGAGATAAATCGAATAAAGGCGAAAATGGGGGATAATCCGCTGGAAACATTTGCTCTGATGGAAAATGAACTGGATCGTATCAAAAAGGCAATAAGCGAAGGAATTGAAGAAGAGAGCATAACAGTAAATGGAAAGGAATTCAAAATTCTATTAGCCAGGGAGATAATAGCCGAGGAGGTTTCAAAAAGCATAAGAGGTTCCGCGGGAATAGTGATCTCTGAAGAGAGAATCAGGATATCCTCATCCTATAGGGAAATCTCTGCCCTTGATCTGATAAGGATCCTGGAAAGCAAGGGTCTAGTAAAAGGCGGTGGAAGTAAGGACTACTCTCAGGGAAAAGTTTTAAAAGAAAATCTGAGTGTAAAAGATATAAAAGAGGCGATTGCGGATCACAGAAGATGACGTCGAAATAATAAGGCAGAGAATAAAGAATCATTTCGTTGTAACGAAAGAAGCTAAAATACAGGAGGGTGTTTATGAGTTCTCTGTTCTCTCGGACCCTGCCCTTGAAATAAACTTCAAATCACTTGTCTCAGAACTCAAGGAAATCGGATATATCCCAGTAATTACAAAGAACAAAGAGGGCGGGTCGGAGTTAGTAATTTCCGTGATAAAGAGAAGGAAAACCAGACCATTTGGGTTGTGGGTCAACATAATACTGCTTGTTGCTACTCTGATCTCTACTATATACGTGGGTGAGGAGCTATATGCGCAATATTTCGGGATAACAAACACGGCCTGGTACTTATATCTGGATGGATTTGTTTATTTTTCGCTCCCCCTGCTCGTAATTTTGACGTCGCACGAACTCGCACATTTTTTTGTAGCAAGGAGAAATGGTGTTTCTGCTTCTCTTCCTTTTTTTATCCCTGCCCCTTTTACTATTTTAGGCACGCTCGGTGCTTTCATCTCTCTTAGAGATCCTTTGCCTGACAGGAAAACGCTTATAAAAATTGGGGCTGCAGGGCCAATCGTTGGTTTTGTAATGAGCATAGCTGTAGGTGTTGTAGGCGCATACTTGGGTCGTATTCAGAAACCTGTTGAGGTAACAAGTTCACAGGTCTCTTATATGATATCTTTGCCTCTCATATATTCAATAATACCTCCGATTAGAACTATAAATGTTCATCCGGTTGCCTTTGCCGCGTGGGTAGGTTTTCTTGTAACAGCAATAAATCTATTTCCAATCGGTCAACTAGATGGAGGCCACGTAGCTAGAGGCCTACTGGGGGAGAATTCAAAGTACCTCAGCTATTCTTTTATTATTCTCCTTATACTTCTAGGGATCTATTACCTTTCCTGGATACTCTTTGCCATAATTGTGATTATACTTGGCCTCAGTCACCCTCCTCCGCTTAATGATATATCTAAGCCCGGCAGAAAGGAGCTGCTCGTAGGTATCATAGCTATAGCGCTTGTTGCGGTTAGCTTTTCGCCTGTTCCCCTCGTTGAACAGATTGAGCCCAATCACCTGTCTGTTCAGCTAGATGGGGGGAACAATTTTATAATATGTAATGCAAGTCCTTATAATTACGACAATTTCAGCCTCATCGTTGATAATATGAACAATTATACGATACCGCTTTCCATTAGCATAAGATCACCTGACTCCCTAAACTATTCAGGAGCTTACGAAGGAGTCATGGAGCCAAACGAACGTAAATCTTACAACATCTCCCTATGGCCATCGCCACATAATAATGGAGGGAGCTACAATTTCACAATTAAGGTAACCGCTTCTACAAAGAAATTTAACTTTCAGAGAAATGTAACTGTTGTTACTCCGGACAGAAACTTAACAGTTGTAACTAAAAACTATGTGCATCTTCCAGGATTAAATTTCGTAAACCTGACTGAACCACAAAGTCAAATAGAGATCATCAACAACGGACAGGAAGCTATGCTGGAAGTCTTCAAATTTAACAGCTCCTCGAGCTTCAGTATGAATGGTAGTCTGCAAACATCAGGAACTGGCACATTCATATTTTTGCCTGCTGATTCGTCTGTGTTTCTTAATATCACATTTACTAATCCGTATCAGGAAGGCGGGATAATACTCCTAGATCAGTACAACTTATGGAATGCCTTAGCACTATTCTACATTCCACCTCAGTGAATCGAATTTACTTAATGAACAAGCTAAGTTCTATATAACCTATGTTATTCACTTCCTATGGAAGAATACGAGATCATTGTCGCAGGAGCAGGTATATCAGGTTCTACTGCGGCAGCGATGGCTGGAAAGATGGGAAAAGATGTTCTTTTAATAGACAGGAATTCCGCTCAAGAACCAGGAAAAAAGACACTATGGGGATGGGTCTGCGGCGATGCAGTAGCCAGGTCACATATACAATTTGTCGAAAAGAATCTTGGTAATAAGTTTAGTGACGATGC
>JAVYOD010000042.1:0-9789 GCA_038734825.1 Thermoplasmatales archaeon | reverse complement strand
ATTGTCTTTGTTAAACGATATTAAAAGATGAAACATCTCATTTTCAAAGCTTAGTGTATAGAAAAGGATAATTTTCCAGGATTTTTTGAATAAAATTTCTCTTATTATATCTCTCTACCATCCCATTCTGAAACAATTGAAATGATTTATCCATGTTCAGTTTCGATCTCTGCTACCTGTCTTCTCATTTTCTTTCTCTAAGAAAAATGAATCGGTAAGCTATTCAGATATTGTCAAAACAATCCTTCCCTCCTTGTTGCCATACTGTTCAATAGCTTCCCTGTAATCCTCAAGATCGTACTTCTTCCACAACCTGCTCCTTATCCTATTATCTGCCACGAGCTTTATTAGTTCTCTGAATTCTTGTCTCGTCCCTCCGGTGGCACCCACTATAGATCTTTCCCCCGTGTATAGCTGAGCTAGGTTTGTTTTCACCTCTCTCCCTGTAAGCGTTCCGAATGTAACTACCCTTCCGTTCGTGTCCAGAAAATCCATATAAGGTTCCCAGGCCTCAGTACCAATGGAGTTCACTATCACATCAACCTTCTCTTTATTCCATTCCCTGACGCCCTCCTCTTTCAATTTCTTTCTCGAAGAATAGAAAACATCCGCTCCCATTAGCTTACCTATTACCACTGAATACCAGCCTGTGTTCCCCGAAGCACCAACAACAAGGAGCCTCTCACCTTTTCTCAGTCCTGCCCTCTTAAGTGCGTGATACGCTGTTAACCCTCCTACAGGTATAGAAACTGCATCTTCGAAGCTCATCGAATCCGGAATAAGCTCTAGATGAGAATCATCTGTAGCAAAAAATTCAGAAAATCCGCCGTTGCAGCTAACACCAATTATCCCCCCATTTCTGCATATCTCTTCCATGCCCGCTTTGCAACGATCGCAGGTCCCGTCGTAAACCCTGGGATAAACAACGACCCTGTCCCCAACCCTGAATCTGCTGGACTTGTTAACGCTTTCAACGATTCCCACAAATTCTGCACCTGGGATATGCGGGTATGGGTTTATGCTGTAATTTACCTTGCCTAGGATGACATTTATGTCAACAGGATTCAGACCTGCCTGAGTGACCTTTATAATTACTGATCCATTGGGTTTCTCAACATTACCAATCCTAGTATTTTCCAACCCACCGGGCTTTTCTATGATCACAGCTTTCATAAACTTCAATATAAATTCTGTATTTCTTTTCTTTGTTTGAATTCAAAACTATTTGTAAGATACAGGATATCTCAATTAAAATTGGTTAAGGATTTTCCCCAAAATTGACAATACTGTTCTTATTACAATAGAGTTTTTGAAATATTGAGAAGATACTTCAAACGTTTTCCATCAATTTCCATATAATTGTTTCAAATCTTCTCACGTCTTATAATTAAAGAAAAACTGAGCTAAAACTATAAAATAAGGTGTGGCCACAGGAAATATAGGATGAATGCGATTGAAGTTACAGCAAATGGAATATCTATCAGCCCGTTCTTAAAGTGAGCAATCGCGAATCTTCTCCTCACTATATAGATACCGTTAAACGTCATCATGTCTAGGAATAGATGGGAAAGGCCTACAAGTACCCCTCCAGTAATGGAAAACCATAGCGGTACTGGTCCTCCCAGGAATCTGAATGCGTAGAATTCACCAAGACCACCGACAGCTCCTATTATTACCCCTGACGGTAAGGAATGCGTGAGGGGTATCCTGTGAAGTCCTCGTGACCCTGAATGTCCAAAACCATCTATGACGAAATTTATTAACGAAAGGAATATTATCTGAATAGGGTAGTCAACCCCCATTTTGATTTGAAATAATAATAGCACGAAAATGCTGAACAGGATGTGTGTTGTCATCTTCATGTAAATCTTACCGCTTCATGTTTCACTGAAATGTCGGAAGAAGAGAAGCATCCTCACAGGAAAAGTATTTAGATGATAAAACTTACAGAATGCCTTTCTAAAATTTGACACTCCGTGAAAGGGGCAAGAAAGAATGAAAATGCTGAGTTGATAATGTTCCCAGTTACTCCTCTTATGTTTCCTTGATGCGTGTGCTAATATTTCCCTACTAAAGGATAAATAGGTGAAACAATAGCCCTCTTGTTTAAGAAAGAGAAATATAAATAAGGGAATAAAGCGTTGAAAGGTAAGTAGCGGTGCAGCTGAGCTTTTTAAATTTGCAAAGAAATAGGACATCATTTTCACATGAATTCTTTTTTATATACTTAACTCAATCTAGCCTAGGAACTAACAACTCTTTTTGGCTATGGAGAGGGCGCAGTCATGCTTGCTCTTAATACCCGGGGTTCTCTGAGATACGGACTACCTGGAAGCCATTTTACATTAGATCTTAGTTTTATTTTAAATTCCTAAGGAAAACCCTTGCTAATCTTTAAACAATTCATTGAGAATTAGAGAATTCCCATATTTTTAAGAACCCTGTACCCGACAGCTATGTCCTCCAACCCGATCCCCATGGATTTAAATACAGTCTTCTTACCCCTGAAGGCCGCCGGATTACCCACGATGTCCTTGAATTCAACAGCTTTACCCCCAGCAGATATGAAATCGATTATCTCCGACGACTCCTTAAGTGCCTGGGCCAGGTGCTCAACAACGACAAGATCTGATTTCATTAGTACCTCGTGTGATGCCTCTCTCCTGCCAGGAATATTTGCTCCAGCTAGATTCAGGTGGTACTCATCAAGAAAGCTTAAATCTTTGACAATAGGTTCATTTGCATCAGTTATGCAAGTTATCACATCTGCTCCCCTGAGTATCTCGTTTACATTCTCTCTGCACCTGATTTCAGCGCCAAACTTCGAACTCATTTTCTCAGCAAATTTTTTGCAGTTCGCCGGAGTTCTGGAATAGACTTCAACTTCCGGATTGAACAGGGAAAGGATCCCTTCGAGCTGAGTCTCCGCCTGAAAGCCTGAACCTATAAGCGCAAATTTTTCACATTTTCCCCTCATTATTGAGGTTGCCAGGGCAGTGACTGCCCCTGTTCTCAGCTGGCCCAACCTGTTTGCCTCTATAGATGCGATCAGTTCCAGATTTTCGCTGTCGAATATCAGTACTTGAAATTTAGCACCCCTCCTACCCGCTATGTATACCTTGAGACCTGAAATCTTGTATCTATTCATGAAGGCTGGCATTGTGTTTAGTACTGCGTTTGCAGAATAAGTTCTGATCCTCGCCTCAGCACCTGCTTCCCCCTTATAATAATCCAGGAACGCCTCTTTCACTGCTTCCATCGCAGTTTTTACATCGAGATTTTCTTCCACGTCCCGCTCTGTCACGTAATACATAACAGCTTTATTCCACTCTGCTTAATAATTTAACCTATCTGTTGAAGCTGAAGCGGTTGCGAAGGTATTGTGCCTGTGGTACCAGAATAAAAGATTACAACACTCATATCGCTTAGATTGACAGGCTTACCTTGAGTGGAAAAATATATGGTTATGAACGCTCCAGATACAATAGAAACTGAACTGTTAGATGCTATCGCGCTCTCGGATGTCCATATGTTCCCGCTAACCACAAAATTAGTTAGAATAACGCTACTTCCATCAGGGTTAACGATAGTGGCATTCAGCACCTTCCACCCAGGACCTATTGTTGACGCATTTATAATCCTAAGGTGAAAATCGCTTGGATTCTTTAGAACTGACGGTTCTGAAAGTTCAAGCATAAGGGTAACAGTGTTATTTCCGCTCGTCTCCTCACTCAAAGAACCAATGAGGGGTAAAGGACCGGGGGTATAGTAAGAAACTAGCGCGTAGACCGAAACAGCTAGTATAACCGTGATTGCAACCATCAGAATCGTAGCTATCACTGGTGATACCCCTTCTTCTGCTCCTAAACTAAGCGCCCTTCCGGTTTTACCCTTAAATGCTTTCATCTTTGTTCTCCAACACGATTGAGACTTATTCGGATGACTAGATTAAATATATATTTTAAGGTATTCTCAAGGGTTTTATTAATTCTGAAGATAAAAATTTTCAAATTGCCAAAAATTTTTATTTTTTGCTCCAAGAAAATATGGTTTGGGCTGCAATCGTTTCCTAATGATATTAATTAAGATCTTACAAGGTACCATATTAACAAATGAATAACAATTTTAATTTCGAATTCAATGTGAGAAATTAAGCTTAGCAACTTTTCAAAATATCTTAAAAACTCTTTAGAATTTTTGGGAAATTTGTAATAAATACATTTGCAGGGAAAACTAGTATTAATTTGTGAATTGAACCCTTGAATGACGATAAATAAATAATAAATTCTGAATGAGACCCCCTGGCCCCTCCATTTACGGTCTATTTTCCAAATCCCTTCTTTCCTTCAATTAGCTTATGTTAAATTAAAAGTTGGTAAAAGTTAGATTGTCTAACTTTACCCTCATTTGAAAATAGGTAAGTAGGTTCTGATTTTTGGAGGTATGAAAATGATACTTTCAGCTGCTATAGTGCTTGAAACTGTTGCGATGGCAGTATTAACGTACATGGGAGGAATAATTGTTGGGGGAAGGTAGTGAATTAATTCAATATTTTTTATTATCCTGACTATTACCCTCCATGAGCCATGCTGATAGAGCTTTATGCCCGATATGCGGGGAAACAGGAGTGGTGCTAAGGAAGTGGGTCCTGAACGGATATGGGAGGAGGTACGAATACACCATTTACAAACATGGCTCAAAGACACACTACATGGGAACCCTCCCATCTAGCGTGAAAAGATTGAGGAAAGGGGAGATCGAGGGTGTTCTGAGGGAAAAGATCTGTTCAGATTCTTTTACCAAGGGTTCTTTCAGGATAGGGGATCTCAAAAAGCTGCTCCCTGAAAAATATGTGGATGTTAGCAGAAGAACTATGAGGATCGCCCTAGGCAGGCTTGAGGAGGACGGAGTGGTTAAAGCCAGGAAGGAGGGCAGATCCCTCTACTTTCTAGCAACTGTTAGAAACGAGCGCCTCGATTTTGTTATTGAATCCATAAATCTCTCACTCAAGGATGTTTCAAACGATGGAAGTTATTTAAGACACGTATACAAAAACGTAATCAGGAATGACAGAAACTGGCCCCTTCTCTTTGTTCCGTATCGTATAATTGGTGATTCACCGGTACCCTTGTCCTATATAGATTTAAAAGCATTCGAGTGCTCTTCCGGAAAACCAGTGAAGATAAAGGTAGAAGAGGATGGGCCTTTTGAAAAGAGGGTCTCGCTAAAACTTGAGGATCCTATTCCCCCTCACGAAACAAAGTGCATCCTGCTCACCTACAGCTGGCCGGAGATCAGGCATTCGTTTGTATATTCTGCAGGCACTTTTCTAAAATCACTGACGCTCAGTCTTGAGGGGGATAAGAAAATAGCGTACAATGCATTACTCACTGATCAGAAATCAGGAAAAATAAAAGATATAACGGATCTTCTGACAGCCTCTGAGAACAAACAGTTTTCTCACATATATACTCTCAAGCTGAGATCCCTTCCCCCATTTGCAGTAGTTCAGCTTAACTGGAACCATATTTAATGGAAAATACATAAGGTTCATATGTCATACGAATTTTTGGATGGCGATGGAGGGGATAGGAAGTCAGGTACAATGCAAGGTGTGCGGTAAGAACGGTTATCTCTTCGTATACTGCTCTCGAAGTGAGGACGGGAGAAGACACTGCTTTGAAAGATTCAAGCATGAGAACGGCTTGAATCACGATATCGAGGTGCCTGAGCATAGCGTATCTGCATTCGATATATTCGAGAGCATAGTCTCAGAGAAAATGACTCAGGGGGAATTTACGTTCACAGAAATCAAGAATATGTTCAATGAAGTTTACGGTTCTGGTGCGAGCGATTCCCTAATATCGAGAAACATAAACAAGGCCGTGAAGTTCGGCCTGATATATAGAAGGAATGAGGGAAACAGGATTTTATACCGTTTAGAAAAAGAAAGGCCTGAAGTAAGTAAATTCGTTGAAAGGAATCACTTCAGCGCAACATTACTCGATGATCGTGCTGAAATTACAAACCTCTTGGTCTTCAGAAACAATTCTAATGATATTGTCAGGAGCATTCTAGCAGTTATTCCATACGGACCCATAGATTTCCTTAATACCCTTGACCTCAGGATTTTCGGAAGATTTGGTTTGATAGATGGAAACAGCGTTGTCAGTGGCTACAGCTATCCAGGGCAGACAGGGATTTCGGTCAACCTCCCGAACCCTCTTAAAAGGTACGATGAGGATTTCATCCTTCTTAATTACACTGTACGCAATGTTGGCAATGCTATCAAAATAGTAAGCATGTACGACACTGAGGAGATCAAAATTACTGTGAGATCTAAAGCTAACGTGAGTGCGAGGAAATGGCTTCTTGACGGTGTAAAGACCGTTGAACCTGATGTAAGGCATGCGTTCCCCTTGACTGACGGATTGAAAGATGTGAATTTTATCTTCAGGGACGTCAAAAAGGGGGAGACTGTCGTTATAGATATTTGCACATCTTCTGAAAAATAGTCTCCCAAGTCTTGTACCAAATTATATATGTACAGTAAATATCTTTATTATTATGAGAAACGTGAAATACGGAGGTTTCAGATGATTACTGTTATCGAGGTCCTAGATTGGATATTGACTTTTATCGTAGGCCTGCTCTTTGGTCTGGCTATAAAGAAGGGTGCCGTCGCCTTCGTGCTCGCTCTTGTTGGTTTCGTGATTGCAGGATACGTTGGTCTCTCTTTCATCCCTAAAGTTTCTGTCAAGTATGAGATCATAAAAGCAGTTAGGATTTTTGATGAGTACATTAAGCAGGTACAGTTCGCTACTCTCTCCGTATCGCTTTCCCTTGTCCTCCTGCTTGTTGGGCTTGCCATTGGTATATGGAAAGGGTAAAGTCCTTTTGCGCTTTAAAGGGAATGTTGAAGCCAATACGTCATGAAAATGGTGTATCTGAGGTTGTTGGAACTATATTGATAATAGCGATAACTGTTGTCCTATTCTCAAGCATATTCGTATACGTGGAGCAGATACCAAGGGCAACACCGCCTGTTCAGATTTACTTCAACTCTGAAGTAGGTTACTCTCCCTCGGGTACGATGTATGAAAACATAACTGATGAGGGCGGAAGCATTGTTCAGATTAGCAGCGTAAACCTTATTCTTCTTATTGGAAAAGAAGTGTTGAGGTTCCCACTGGATGAGCTGAATGTCACACCTCATTCCAATTATCTAGAACCTGGTGATACAATTCACTTCTCCTATTCCCTTGCAGGGGAGCAGATTTCATCGGTGGAGAGCATAATTGAATACGCTCCTACCGGTCAGGTCCTATGGGAAAGCTCCTATTCCTTAACGTAAATAATTTTTCAAAACATTTTCTGTTGTTAAGCAAACATTCTAGGTTTCACATTATCATGTTAAGCTATCCACCCTACAAGGTGTTTAACCCGGTTGATACTGGATGCAATATAACTTTGACAAGCTATAAATATCGTCAGGAAATGATAATTCGTGTTATCTGCCCTGACACTGCTCGGCATAATTGGCGCAATTTACGTTCTGGCCGTTCTTACAATTTCAGTAATGAATTTCAACGACGTGAGGGAGCAATTCCTGAAGAAGACTGTGCCATTCTTTGCATTTTCCCTTTTAACTATGATCCTCGTTGCCTTAGTAACGGTTAGATCTTATATTTTCCTCGCCTTAGTGACTTCAGAATTCCTTCTGATGCTGACCCTTTTCTATAGTTATTTAAAATCGAACATATATTTCCTGTCTGTATTCACGATATCTCCGTATTTCGAGGATGTAATGGTCATACTTTCCATATATTTCTCACTATACATTACGGGTTCCATCCTCCAGGCAAAATCGCAGGAGAGAAGGGGGAGCTTCCTTGTCACAGCTTCATTCCTCCTCATGGATATTTCGCTCCTTCTGCAGGCCTTCTACATTCTCGAGCTGGACAGGGCTTTCATGCAGCTCGGTGTCTCGCTTTTCGTCGTTTCCGTGATACTTTTCCTTCTTCCTTTTCTACTGGGAGGATTTTCTAAAAATGACTAGGAGGGAAACTGGAGGGATGAGGAAAAATAGGAACGAAGTCCAGATAATTTACGAACTCCTTCTACAGATAGGAAACGGTAACACTCAGATATCCTCTATACTGAGGAAGGTTAATATACCGTACAACAAGTATGAGGAGCTCCTTGTCCTCCTCCAGGAACGGCAGATGATAAAGATCAGTTCGGATGAGGGGAAAAAAGTAATCCAGATTCTAGATAAGGGAAAGGAATTTCTGGATCAGTACAGCAGGTTCAGCAAGCTAATGGAGAAGAGCTACGGCCTCAGGCTGTAATTTTCTATTTCCGAGCGACTAATGAGGTAACGTGGAATCACGGAAAAGTATTTCATGAGTTTGTTTATATCTGAGAGATTATTATGATAAATGAGGGCAAGATCGTAGAGAATGCAACAGGGCCTGTAGTTACCGCCATGGTCCATATAAAGGCGGATACATCCAAAATAGAACAGATAAGTTCGTCCCTCGCGCAGTACTCATATGTAGAAGATATATATCTTGTTACAGGTGCATGGGATATGATCCTCAAGGTACGCTTTCCGGACATAGGACAGATGAGGAACTTCATTATCAAAGATCTAAGGAATGTGGAAGGTGTAAAGGATTCATATACTTCTATGGTGATCACCATATTCAAGGACAGGGGGGTAAAGTTTCAGTGAGTGATAGATATGGACGACATGAATACGATTTTGGGAGAAACAGCGAAGATGTTTGATGATCTAATATCTGATTACTCTATACCAAGGAACATAAGAAAGAACATCCAGGCAGCGAAGGTAAAACTCACGCAAGACAAGGGACCGTTAGATGTCAGGGCCGCGTCATCTATATCAACTCTTGACGAAATAGTGAATGACCCTAACACGCCTCCGCACGCCAGAACACTTCTCTACACAATTATGGGTAAGCTGGAGATTCTTCAGAAGAAGGCTTCATCTGTCTGATGATTCCAGTTCCCATTTCCTCTTAGCCGCGTTCTTCACGTGCTCTATAACAACATCGAGGGGTGTACCAGGTCCGAAGTTACCCGTGATTCCCATTTTTTCTAGCTTTTTCCTGTCTTCTGGCGGAATTATACCCCCACCCACAACCTGTATGTCAGGTGCACCTAGCTTCTCAAGCCACCTTTTGACCTCAGGGAATGCAGTTAAATGTGCACTATTGTGAAGACTGAGGGCAACGACATCCACGTCCTCATCCACAGCTATTCTGGCTACCTTTTCAGGCGTAGGAAGGAGACCAGCGTAGAGAACCTCCATCCCGGCGTCCCTGAACGCCTTCGCTAGGACTAGGACGCCCCTGTCATGACCGTCCAGTGCTGGCTTTGCAACGAGAACCTTAATTCTCCTCATAGAATTGTTGGTTCCTTCCATCCACCGAACACCTCCTTACCAACGTTTGCTATTTCCTCCAGAGTTGCGTATGCCTTTACCGCCTCGATCACGTACGGCATGGAATTCTCGTCACTCAAGTAAGAATTCCTGAGCCTATCAAGGGTTCTGGCGACCTCATTCTCATCCCTGGACCTCTTGACCTCCCTCAACCTAGCCCTTTGGATCCTCTCAGCTTTAAGATCTACCTTGAGAACATTTATAGGTTCTTCATTCTCCTTCTGGAAAATATTAACACCAACAACCTTCACTTCCCCGCTTTCAACTTTCTTCTGATGTGCGTAAGAAGTAGCAGCAATTTCCCTCTGGATGTAGCCATT
>JAVYOD010000041.1:0-9986 GCA_038734825.1 Thermoplasmatales archaeon | reverse complement strand
AGAATAAACAGTCTCCTCTTTATTCTCAGGTGTGTGGAAGAGAAATGTGAAATAAAGGGCTGAACCAGTTGCGTATTCATGTGAAGCGTGGCACATCAGAACAGATCTAATCTTCATCTTCGAACTTGTTTCTCTAAATACCTCCCTTGTGGATTCGTATATTTCGTTAACTAGGCTCCATTTAGCAGAGGTCTCTACCGTCTCGGCGATTATACCCATCTTTAGAAGCTTGTTGTAGATGTATGGTCTGCTGTATCTCTCTTTATACCAGTATTTAGCTGGAAGCGACCCTAGTTTTATACCACCCTTGAAATCTATGTCCTCTTTATTATCGCTGACTACGATAAGCAGTGATCCTATTTTCCCCTTCATTCTCCAGTCTATGTACCTCTTAAAAAATTTAGTGCCGATGTTATCATTGGCGCCGGCAAGATAGAGGGATGATTCAACATCATCGGAGAGGCGCAATATCATTGGTACATGCCCATCTGTAATTCTTCTCATCATCGATTTAATGCCATCCTCAAAAGTAGGGAAGATGTAGGAACTGAAAAATAACTTTTTAGGTTTTGGATTTAACCTCATCCATGCTCTTGTGATTACACCAAAGTTTCCTTCGCTTCCCACTGCAATATCTGAAACCTTGAAGAAGGCAGATTCCCCAGGCGTAATCCTATCTTCAAATGTTCCTATAGGTGTCTCCATTCTAACACCTATGACCATATCCTTTGTTTTCCCATATCTATTCGATTCCTGTCCAGCAGCATTTGTGGATATCCAGCCTCCAACAGTAGAATAATAGAAAGATTCGGGAAAATTACCTAAAGTAAGTCCGAATTTTTCTGCCTCCTCTTCCGCTTTAGGTCCAGGGACTCCGGCACCAACTTCAATAATCATATTTACCGGATCAACATTTATAAAGTTCATATTTGAAGTATCAAGGCTGACCAAGTACTCCCTATTCTTCTTTAACAAGGTACTGCCTGTAACTGAAGTTCCCCCGCCATGAACGATGATCTGTATTTTCTTTTCCCTAGCTCTTAGCAGTCCTGCTGTTTCGCTTTCATTTGGAAATATGACTGCATCAACGATTTTCAGATCCCCACCATCAAGGATCCTTGCATAGTCTGCCCCGCCCATACCAACTGAATGCTTCATTCTTATGGCTGGTTCAAACGAAATTCTTTCTTTAGCTATATATTTCTCAAGAATTTCGCGAAGTTCACCGCTCTCCGGAGCTGTCGATGGTTCGACATAACCCGACCATATGTCATCTGATATATTCACACCCATCATAGATGAAATAAGTTTTACGACGTGGGATTCTTCTACAGCCTTTTCGTTTTCCTTCCCCCACAGAGCGTAGATAGGATTGCTCATATGGTTACAAAGAATCCAGTACTATAACTCTATTTCCCATCTTCTTCAGTCAAATGAAATTCATAGCTTGCATTATCATCTTCAACCAATGGCACGAGCACGATTTTCATTCCTACTCTTATATTCGTATCGTTACTTACTCTAAGGGTTGCTAGGACATTTATACCTTCCTCCATTTTTCCTACAGCAATGATATAGTCCTCTCTATCGGCGAATGAAGTTGGTTTTACGACGATAGTGGTGTATGTCTCAAGTGTCCCCCTGCCAGACAGTTCAATCCAAGAAACGCGGTCAGAGAAACATTTCGTGCAGTGAGATTGAGGGGGAAAGTAAATTGTTCCGCAATAGTCACATCTGGTTGCCAGCAGCTTTCCAGATTTAAGTCCTTTAAAAAAGTTTGATATACCGCCGATTGGCATCCTGTATTTTAATTCGAGGACTCTTTTGTCATCTATGATTGAATTTGTCATACTAGATGAATATTGAAAAACATCTATATACGGGTATTCGTAGCTATTTATTACCAAGGCAAATGGAAAATCTACATTTTTGTTTGAATGTTTTATGCTTAATTAGAAGCCATTATACATCTCGTACCAAATCTTTTTCAAACGAAGGCGTATGTAAAGAGGATTAAGAAATAGACTTCCCGTTAATTACTAATCGACCTACAATTTTACCATTGACAGGTAAGTCAACATTTTCTGTCAGCAGATTAGTGTCAATGAGCCCCAATCCACCTCCATATTCAAGACCTACGACGATTTTCTTTCCCAAGGTGTTAAGAACGTCGTTTCCGATTTTAAGGTTAAGTTTGCATAGGTCGGTATTTTCTATTTTAATTGCAGTTCCTCCCGTGCCAATAATATTAGCGTCAATGTCAATTAATGTGTTCCTATAGCCTGATGAGTAACTGCCTAGAAGAATGCCATAGCTGAGCTCGTTAACTGGACAAGCAGTTGCGTTGTTCCAAATTATCCCTCTCAGGCTTATGTCCTTTGATGAGTCTATTTGCACACCAATATGCGAACACGAATCTACGGACAGATGACCAAAAGTTACGTGCTCTGATGATACGATAATAAGTCCAGACACGGCTTCTACAACCTGCAGATCTGTGATCCTTATATCAGACCCACCGTCTATCTTTATTCCTATATTGCCCTTATAAATATCAAGAGCATTTATGATTACATTGAATCCCCTGATAGTGACAGCAATATTACTTTCATCGTTGCTAATGTAAGAGTTACCTGTATTGTATACTTTGACATAATCCATTTTTATGCTGTTATTTCCTTCATCCCCTATTTGTATCCCAGACTTTCCATTCGCATTGACAATAAGGAATGAGCAATTTGTATATGGCTTAAAAATAAGAACAGGCTGATATGGGTCTTCAATATCGTTAACTATTATAGATTTCTGACTTCCAAAGATGGAAATACCCTCTCTCACCGTAATTTGAGATTCAGTTCTAAACTCGCCATCAAGAAGTATTACGTTTCCTGATTGTGAAGAATTTATCGCTTCTATTATCCCTGAGCTTTTTGTACCAGCTGTATCGGGTCCGAAATCAGCCCCATCGTTTTCTATGTCAGATAAACCATTAATCTTTCCCTTTGAACTAACTGTCACGAAGGCTTTTGTATCCGTTCGCTTGGTCACGTCCTCCCAGTTAGTTTTAATATATTTGTATAGCGGTGCTCAAATTTTCACCTAGCTACTATTAAAGTTTTAGCATCCATAATTGAGGGTTTTGGAGACCGGTTGAGCCAAAATATCGGTAGTAGTAGGATCAGTTGGAAAGCTGCCCAAAAGGCAGTGACGTAACCGTACCAGCTACCCGAAGAAACTAAGAAAAAAATTGAAATGATAAGCCCAAACATTATTGTAAATTGTGGCCAGAATCTATACCAAGGAATCTTTCCACCCGTCCTAGCAGTTTTAAAGGGTTTTCTTCTCTTAAGTATGACGCCGATCGTTGCCATTATACTCACAGGGAACATAATGGTACTTGCTGCTAAATTATAATAGACAGTCCTGAGGGATGCCTTCTTATCGAGGTGAGTTACTATGAATGTTCCCAGGTTGAGTATTGTATAGGGAACCCACGCTATAAGGTAAGTCATTAGATTCAAAGACAATACCCTTATTCCCAGAGTCGCAAGTATCGGGGATATGAGAAATATCAGATAAAACCAGCCGTAGAGATACCAAATTGCAGAGGCGAACCAGTCCACCTTAGCGGATATAGAAAAATTCTTGCTGAGAATTACACCCTTTAATATCCTAGGAATCAGTGCAAGGGAACCGCTGGCCCATCTGTACTGCTGATTCACGTAGCCCTCCATAGTGACAGGGGCCCTTCCAAATACTAATTTCTTGTTATAATATAGAGTCTTCCACCCCTTTGAAATCATATTTACAGACGTTGCGATGTCCTCCACAAGGTTGCTTTCGTCAAAGTACCCCACGCTTTCCAAAGCCTTCTTCCTGTAAACAACATTTGTGCCACACGAGAACATACTTCCGACAACGCTCTTTCCTTCCGTTAATATCTCGTAGAAAATGAATTGCTGGCCATTTGCAACATTGGCGAGGACTCCAGTGTCGAGATTGCTATAATATTGAGGAACTTGTACAAGTGCAAGGCTAGGGTCTCTATCCAGCAATGTGATTGTCTCCCTTAAAAAATCGGGGGAAGGCATCTGGTCTATGTCTATGACTGCTACGTATTCCTCCGAAATATTTTTCAAGACGTTATTGAGCGCCCCTGCCTTGTAACCGTGTCTGTCTGTTCTATGAATGTATGGAATTCCCAATGAGTCGCATAGCGACTTGGTTTTCTCACTCGATCCGTCTGTTGAATCGTCTAAAACGTAAACTTTTCCAATTTCGTTTGCGGAATTTAATATGGCCATAAGGTTTGTACTGACCATTTCAGGATCTTCGTTGAATATAGGAACAAGAACTGCAACTTTATCTCTAAGGCTGCGATTAAGCGCACTCTCCATAGTTACTGGATAGAAGCTCTTGCTTCTCCTAAAATTGAGTACGTAAGCAACGCTCTGAATCCCGAAAAATATATTCGCAGCCCAGAACAATGTTGAAAAAATATCGTCTAAAATTGTTGCCCCTGGCCGATAGGATGCAAGTATTGAAGCTACGATCCCAACGACAATAAACGCTATATCAACTATGTATAGCAGAGTGAACAGAGTTAAGGTAATTCTCCTCAAATTAGCTCCTTATAAGGTTTTAAAATTGGACCGATATCCTTACTTGCGGATATCTGACCTTCATCTATAGGGACAATTCCGTTATCAGTTATGTTGAACGTAAGGGGAGTTGAATCATAGCTTCCTCCACGCATCTTTAGCACAGACAACCTTCTGATTCCATAGCCAGCATTCGCAAATTCAAGTTTAATGACCCCAGAACAGTAATATTCCTCAATCCCAAAGAAGCTAACATCTGTCGCTCTTACATTGCTTGTAATAATTGTAGTTATATTGGGCATTGCAAGACCGCTAAGCAGTACGTTTATGAAATCATCTTCACCAACTAGAACGGGTGTAATCGGATCTATTACCAAACGAGATATATTATTTGCAACAACAAATTTTTTTATTTCGGTGGTGATTTTTGTAATAAATTTCTTCTCTTCCTTTCTATTCAGCACGACTTCATACTTCATTTCCCTGATTTGATCAGAGAATTCCATTACTTCAATCATTCCATTTTTATAATATTCATCAAATCCTAGTGAAAACGAGCTTGCATTGGCAATGAACTCAGCCGGCCTGGTATCTGTAAGGATCATAGCTCCTTTTTCCCCCATTTTCGCTCCTGTAACCAGAAAATGAATACAAGCAGTTGTTTTTCCAACGCCCGTCTTGCCAGATATCATATATACGTTTCCTTTCTTAATAACGTTCCCTATCTTTTTATCGATCTCCTCTATGCCAAATATAGTGCCTTTCGGCGGTAAAACCTTTGATATATTTTTAGGCTGGTCCCTGAGATCTATTAATTTAATATTATATGCATCAAGAAGCTTTTTTTCCCGCTCAGTGAGGTCTCTTGAGACTAAAACAGCCTTAAATGGAATATTTAGATCCTGAGTTTTTGAATTAAAAACCATTACTTCATTTATAAAGTCATTTTCTTTGAGCTGAGCAAGTGCTATTTTTCCTTCACCTTTCTTCGGAACAAGAAGAACATCTATCAAGTGCTTTGTTCCAGAAATCCCTTCCTCATACGCATTTTTCTTAACTTCATAGGTATCCGGGTCAACTTGGAAAATCTCGGCAACCTTTTTGATATAGTCTGAATCTTTCTTATCTAGTACATCAGATTTCAGACTTTCTTTTTTTCGCTTGTCAACTGTAACTATATTATAATCGCGCACGAGTTTACTTTCCTTTTCATCTAAATCTCTGTCCACCAAAAGTGCCTTCAGTTGAATTCCGCAATCACTGACTGCCTCGTTAAATTTCATAATATCGTTTATTAAGTCTTGTGAAGCACCGTTTAAAACTGCCACTTTTACATTCTGGTCCTTTTTTGATGTCACAATGAGATCAAATTTATGTGTTACTCCAGACTTTCCAACAATCACAGGTTCGTTAACCCAGGTAAAATCGCTGTTCAAATTAAATTCCTTAGCAATTATTGATACATCTTGGCTTTCTGAAGACATTTGTTGGTTTATTAGCATATTAATCATAAACCTTTCTCTTATATAATGCATTGTGAAATAAATTGATCGTTTTATCCAGTATGGCACATTATTTTGTCGTTTGGCTATGCTTTTAAAATCCCATGATAAAATAATATTCCGATACAACACATTGAAGATGTTTATTACCCTCGTAGATATCTGCGCATAACATTTATCGAAAATCTAAGTTGTAACATTATGTAATGGTTAAATTTTTAATGACAAAGAATACATAATAGCCTAATTAAATTAAAGGAAATGTGGCCTAGAGTTTAATGAGCCGAATTTAGGATAGAATTTTTTCCAATTTAAAGATATTTTCACAAGCCGTTGCCTTTGCTTAGGTTCGTATATGAATTTAATATTAAATGTGAATAAAGAAATCTCGATGGTCGCAAATTCTTACAGATTTAGAGGATCAAGAATCTTGCCATAAAGTCTTTAAAATACCTGGTAAATCAGCATATAGCAATAATCTTTCCTTAGTCTCTAGAATAAACTGTGACATAGGCATAATGGCCGGTGCCTCCAACATTGTGCTGCAATGCCCTGCCTTTTTTTATCTGGACCTGCCTTCCTGTCTCTGCCTGCCCTCTCAACTGTTTTGTTATTTCAACAGCTTGGCTTACACCTGTAGCACCTATAGGGTGACCCTTTGCCTTAAGCCCTCCATCAAGATTTGTCGGATATTTTCCATCAGCGTACGTCTGGCCATCCTTAAGAAGATTGAGCCCTTCCCCCCTGCCTGCGATTCCAATATCCTCATAAGCCATGATCTCGGCAATGGAGAAGCAGTCGTGTAGTTCAAATAAATCAAAACTATTCTTAACATTATCTATCCCGGCATTGCTAAGTGCAAGCTTAGTTGCCTTCCTACTCGCCTCGAGACCGATGTAATCCTCCCTCTTTCCGATGTACGATGTTCCCGTGGAATATCCCTGTGATTCAATAAACACAGGGGTATCTGTAAACTTTCTGGCAATATCCCCCCTCGCGATGATCACGGCCGCAGAACCGTCGGTAATAGGAGAAGAATCCAATAGCTTTAGAGGTTTAGCGACATATTTAGAATTCATGCAATCTTCAACGCTAATCCTATTTCTGAACTGTGCGTATGGATTTAGAGAACCGTAATAGTGCGCCTTTACTGACGCCAAACAGAGATCTTCCTCACTTCCATTAAATTGGTGGAGATACCTTGTGGCATATAGTGCATAATAGCCAGGAAATGTAAGTCCAAAATTTTCGAATTCCCAGAAATAGTTCCCTGCCCTACCGATTAGTTCCACTATGGTACCGGTCGAAGAATTATACATCTTTTCTACACCTATTGCCATCGCGATATCGCTCTGTCCAGATTTTACTGAATCAATAGCAACCTTTATTGCAGCACTGCCAGATGCGCAGGCGGCTTCAACTCTCATACTGCCAGAACTGAAACCAGAATAATCTGCTACAGTTACGGCAGGCAGTATTTCCTCAGACCAATAACCGAAATTCCCAACTGAAATAAACCCTATATCCTCCTGGGAAACGTTAGCGTCCTTCAGAGCGGAGGAAATGGCTTCCCATGCAAGTTCGCTGAACGAAACATCCATCCTTTTTCCGAACTTTGAGTGACCTATGCCTATTATTGCGACCCTTTCGTCAAGAGATTTTGATGCTTGCACTATTTTATTATAAAGAAGGACGATATCAACTTAACCCCCTATTGGCGGAAGAGATATGTACTGGTGAAAGGATATAATCAGGTGAAAATACTAACTGTATTACCTGAATTTATTCCTGCGGAATCTGTTAAGGAGATGGTGAAACAGGTCTTGCCAGAAATGGTTATTGTAAATTCCATAGATTTTGAAAAGAATGACGCAGAAGTTTTGGTTGCTACGACCTTCACAAAGCTCGACAGGCATGAATTAAGCAAATTTCCGAATCTGAAATATATTCAGATAGCAAGCACTGGATATGACAACGTGGATCTTCAGTATGTTAAGGAAAAGGGAATTACGCTATGCAATATCCCAGTGGCGAACAGGCAGAGTGTATCAGAACATGTGATCGCATTTATTCTCGCATTCTTGAAAGATATTATATTTTTGAACGAGGAGCTAAAGGAAAGGAAGAATTGGCCTATGCTTACGGGTTCAAGGGATCTTGAGGGGAAAACAGTCGGAATAGTAGGGATGGGTGCTATCGGTAGAGAAATAGCAAAGCGTCTTCTTCCCTTTGGGGTTTCGATTGTGTATTACGACGTCAACAGACTTTCAGAAGATGAGGAGGAAAGGCTTGGCGTTACATTTCTCGGATTTGAAGATCTCCTTAGTTCCTCTGACATAGTGACTGTTCATGTACCCCTAAATGAAAAAACAAGAAACATGTTTAACGAAGGTGCATTCTCAAAGATGAAAGATGGAGCAATATTCATAAATACGGCCAGGGGGGAGGTGGTTGATGAGAACGCTTTGATCGATGCAATAAAGAAGAAGGGCATAAAGGCTGGCATTGACGTTTACCAGAAAGAGCCTCCAGACTTCAGTTCTGAGCTTTTCGATCTAGAGAATGTAATAGTTTCACCCCATATTGCGGGCGTTACTGTAGAAAGCCAGCAAAGGTTCCTTATGGAAACTATTTCGAATGTTATGAGGTATGTACAGGGTATTGATCCTTTATACAAGGTGATACTTTGAAGGGGTTCAGACTCTTCGGGGAGAGCATCAGAAATCTCAATCTCCTACCAATGTTTGGTAATCCGGGGACTACAGAAATCGGGGCTCTGAGAGATGTTGATAATTACGTTCTCACACTTTTCGACGGATTAGCAGTAGGAATGGCCGATGGAATGGTTCAGATTTCAGGAATTCCAAGGATAGTGAATCTTCATACAGCCCTTGGTCTCGGAAATTCCATGGGCTACATATTTACTGCAAAATCCAACAGAACTCCTCTAGTCATAACTGCGGGTCAGCAGGATATGAGGCATATCCACTATGAACCTCTTCTCTCTGGTGATCTGATTGAACTGGTCGGTAGGAATGCAAAATTCTCATATGAAGTAAAGAACGCGGGTGAAATACCGGATATTTTGAAAAGAGCAAAGAGGGAGGCCCTTACTCCTCCAATGGGACCTGTATTTGTCTCCCTTCCAATGAATGTTATGGACGAAGACGTCTCATCCAGCCCAGCAGATGACGTGGATGTGATCCAAGACCAGGGGAGTGAGGAAATTGTAAACAAGGTTGCTGATATTATTAATGAATCCAAGAATCCTGCAATTGTGATGGGCTGGGAAATTGACCTCTTTAACGCATTCAACGAGGCTCAGTCATTCGCAGAAAAGCTCGGATGCGCTGTCTATGGGGAACCCCTTCCCCAGCGATCACCATTCCTTTCGGAGAGCAAATACTACGCCGGGGATCTCCTTCCAGCTACAACCCTTATCAATCTGAAACTCGTGCAGAATGATCTTGTTCTTTTCATAGGGGGAGATGTGACGCTTTATCCTTATCTTCCCTCGCCTCTTCTAGAAGGGAAGAAGATAGTTTTTGTAGGGCAGAATATAACGCCGAAAATAGGCGAGTTTTATAGAATGAACGTTAAGAACTTCCTCAAAGAAATAACTCCAAAGCTGAATAAAAAATGTGATTTTGTCAAGCAAGAAAACTTTCAGCAGGTCAGTAAAGCGGCAAGGGAAAGGCAAACTATGGGAACAACTTACGTTATGAATAAAGTTAGAAAGATTTTGCATGATTATGTAGTGGTAGACGAAGCAATATCGGCATCTACGGTGCTGAGGGAAGTACTCGGTTATTCTCCAAGCAGGTACTTCTCGGCCAAGAGCGGCCAACTTGGTTGGGCATCTCCTGCAGCAGCGGGCATGTCA
>JAVYOD010000040.1:0-10306 GCA_038734825.1 Thermoplasmatales archaeon | reverse complement strand
GTTAGCGCTGCGCCTAGATTATTATGAAATAAATATTATTTCCTACCTATATTACCCATCAAGTCAAAGAGATCCTTGATAGATAGTGAATCGAATTTTTTACCTGCCCTTATCAATTCCTTTGCATCTTCTTCACTCATCAGACTCTTTCCCTTATTTTCTAGATCATCCCAGGTGAATGGATCCTTGAAATGACCCCTTGGATATTTTACCTCCTTCTCATATATACCAGATGAAGTGGTGACTGTTATCCTTACGGGGAGATACTCAGGATAGAGAGCATCGTATTCCTCACTTATTTTGAATTTCATTTTATCAATGAGACCTAGAATTTTCTTGTCCTCAAGATACCTCTTTTCAAAAGAATATATAGTTGGCTTTCCATAAATCAGGGTGTATGCAATTATATATGGCATACTGTGATCTGCTGTTTCCTTCGTCTTTGGTCTGAGTTTTTCTGGATCTTTAACTATGATCTTGTGCGCAACGGAGAATGTTTCGACCTCAATGCTCTTTATATCTTCGTTTTGTAACTGGTCCTTTATGTCCAGGGCAGCATCGACAGCGCTCATAGCGTGGTATTCTACCGGGTAACTCTTTATCATCGTCTTCAGGATTCTGTTGCTCTCAAAATCAGGATTTATATTACCTGTAATCTGATTGAAAAAGCCCATCTCTCCCTCAAATATCGGAGAAGGACCGGTGAATCCTTTTGAAGCCAAGATCAGCGCGAAAACAGAATTCCTTGATGCATTTGCTGCAGTACATCCCTTCCACATGCTTAGCTCGCCAGCCCTGGTCTGTCTCAGCGATATATTATTATTTATAGCTAAATTTAAAGTGTTTACGAATTCATTCTTTCTGAGAGAAAGAAGTGTTGCAAGTCCTGCAGCTGCAGATATTGATATATAGGTAACATGATCCCATCCCTTATCCCTTATAGAGCATGCATCAGCAAATGCACCCACGATCTGGTAAGATACGGCAGTGCTCCTTATGACATCAGTACCACTTAGATCCTTTGCATATGCAACGCTCAGCACAGGAGGGATATTGTCAGATGGATGAAGGGCTTCTTTTGAGAGATACGTATCGTTGTAGTCAAGGTACCTTGTCATGCAACCGTTGATGTATGTAGCAACGTCAGCTGCAGCTTTTCTATCTTCAAAATACAACTTAGATATCCAAGGGCCTGACGAAGGCAGGAGGGCTTCCTTAGATATTTTGACCGCTTCCGCATTTCTCGCCCCGTATGAAACAAATATGGAATCCACAATCCTCTTCTTTATCTCTTCAACGCTCTTCTGGTCTTTAAGAATGGTTTCAATTTCTGAAGAATACTCAAATATCTTCTCGTCGAGACCCATATTCACCAACCTTCAGCTCTCGCAGACACCGAGATCGATATCCTTTTCCTCTATTTCCTTCTTCACTTGGGATAAGAAAAATGAAAGATCAAGCATATTCTTTTGCCTGTCCCTCCTGTCTCTTACAGAAACCTTACCCTGTGATGATTCCTTGTCACCAAGTATCAAAATATAGGGTATTTTCAAACTATGTGCATTCCTTATCTTCTTGTTCAGGGTGTCATTCGAGAGATCCCCGTCTGCCCTTATCCCCTCTTTCTTGAGAACATTAAGAACTTCGCCAGAGTAATCTCTGCTTTTCTCAGAAATGTTGATTACCCTAACCTGAATTGGTGCAAGCCACAGAGGGAATGCGCCAGCGAAGTGCTCGATTATCACGCCCATGAATCTGTCCAGGCTCCCGTAAATTGCCCTGTGGATCATCACAGGCTGCTGGGGCTGATTGTTCTCGTCCACATACTTAAGGTTGAAGTGTTCCGCGTCAGGCATGAAGAAGTCGAGCTGGATAGTTGAAAGCTGCCAATATCGCCCTATTGCATCCCTTATCTCTACATCTATCTTTGGGCCGTAGAATGCGGCCTCTCCTTTGTTTTCTCTGTAATTCAAATTCCTCTTATCAAGAGCTTTACGGAGCGCAGATGTTGCTTTATCCCAGATTTCCGGAGAGCCAGTATATTTATTGCTCTCTGCATCATCCCTTGTGCTTAAGTTGAACCTGAGATCTGATATTTTTAATGTTTTAACATAAACCTCATTAATCAGGTCTAGAAGATTCCCTACCTCTTCCTCTATCTGGTCCTGCCTAACGAAAGCGTGACCGTCATCCTGAGTAATTGACCTCACCCTTAGAAGTCCACTCGTCACACCTGATCGCTCATACCTGTAGACAGTTCCGAATTCACTGAACTTCACCGGGAGATCTCTGTAACTCCACGACCTTCTTTGGAATAAAAGGATGTGACCCGGGCAATTCATAGGTTTCATACCGTACTCTTCGTTTTCCACTTCCATTAAAAACATGTTATCCCTGTAATGAGCCATATGGCCAGATTTTTGCCATAATGTTGTCTTGAAGGCGTGGGGTGTCCATACTTCTTCCCAACCGTACTTCTTGTTCAGTTTTTTCATGTAATCTATGAGCTCATTTCTTATGATCACACCATTCGGCGTATAGAGTGGGAAGGCCGGACCATATTCTGATCTCATAATAAAAAGATCGAGTTCGCTACCGAGTTTCCTGTGATCCCTTTTTCTTGCTTCTTCCATCATTGTTAAATATTGTTTGAGCGCACTTTCTGTGGGAAAGGCCGTGCCGTATATTCTAACAAGAACATCACTCCCCTCCTCCCCCTTCCAGTAGGCTGTAGATGATGAAAGAAGCTTGAAATGCTTAATGAAACCTGTCGATGGAACATGAGGGCCACGGCAGAAATCAACAAAATCACCTTGCTGGTACACCGTAGAATACCCTCCATCTGGAACGTTTTCCATTATTAGGTCTGTTTTGTACTTATTCCCCTTGAACATAGATAATAGCTCGGCCTTGGAAAGTTCCCTCCTCGTTATTTTTAAATTACTCTTGGCTATTTCACGCATCTTTTCCTCTATTCTCGAAAGATCTTCCTCGTGAAGAGGCTTCATAGATATGTCGTAATAAAAACCAGGCGGATCTTGGGTTACTGGCCCCACAACAGGCTTAGCATCGCTGAAGAGCTCAACCACTGCATTCGCAAGAAGGTGGGCGCATGAATGCCTCAAAATATGAGTACCTTCATCGCTGTTCAGATCCACTGCCTCAAGAACACCATCGCCATCGATTTCCCTATCAAGATCAATCAGAATTCCGTTGAATTTCGCTGCGACCGTGGTGCTGGTAAGCGTACCTGCTTTATTTAAAATATCAGCTACGATTGCCTTACCTTCAATTTTAATTTCTTTGCTTCCCTCTTTGCTTCTTACACTTACCAGCATAGAAATTGCAATTTGGTCGCATATTTCTAATTTACTGTTTTGGACAATTCATAAATCTTACCCCCGTATATAGTAAGGTGAAAAGGAGTCGAAGAGTAACAAGGGCATCCGTCCTATCTTTCATCGTCTATTTTATAATTCTGCTAACTTTGACAGTCTATATATCCGCAGTGATCATTGGTAAATTCCACTATCTTGTTCCAAAAAACGGACTCGGGAGCATCATGGTTCTCCTTATCATTTTTTCTGCCATATCCCTAAGGGGTCTTCTGCTTCGTGTAAAGTATTCCCTGTACCTGAGCGTTGCTGTTCTCGTTGTTTCTATAATTTCTTTTTCATCCCTACGAGGTTTCGGATTCATCTACCTATTTCCATTTGCTGCTATTTCGTTCATATCCCTCGCCCTCCTTATAGCAGACAGGAAGTACTTCAGCTTTCCAACGAAGCTTTTTGACAGACCGGAGGTTGCAGTTTCTGTGGTCGTGATAGTTCTCATACTTATAGTGGGTGTTCTCGGATCACTTATCCTTGGAAACGATTTCAGACCTAAGATCAAAGAACCAACGACCGCTCTTTATTATACAGGAGAAGTCGTGACAACATTGGGATTTGGGGATATTGTTCCTGTGACCCCGCTTGCCAGGATTTTCACCATAACGATATCAATAATTGGAATAGGATCATTCTTCGGAGCCGCAACCATTATAGTTGCCCCTTACCTTTACGAGAGGGGGAAAAGGGTGGTCAACTTGCTTCAAAAAGCTGGCAGCAGGAGACTTGAGAACTACGTTTTATTCGTGGATTTTTCCGCGCTCGTCGAACCTCTTATAGACTACCTCGTTGACAGAGATGAACTTGTTATAGTAGCTATAGATGACAAGAAAAAAGAAATGATGCTCAGGGACAAAGATCTTTTTGTAGAATCTGAAGATGACCTTGAAAGGACGATAGCAACATTCGATCTCGGCAAAGCTAAATACATTGTCCTCTCAAGTGAAAGTGACAGTAGGAACATCATGAACGCTCTCGCGATCCACTCAGTTGTCCATGAAGATATAAAAGCAAAGATGATTTCTATACTAAACAACCCGGCGAACGAAGCTAAGGTCAAGCCTCTTGTTGGACACATAATAAGTCCGTCACACCTAATTCTGGAAAATGCGAAGAAAATAATGTAACTTTAAATAATAGATTAAAGCTTTCTACTAATTGATATTACGATTTAATTCATGAAATTCGTGCTCGAGAATTACGGATGCACACTTAACCAAGCTCAGGGTGAGATGATCTCAAATTATCTTATCTCCCAGGGGCATCAACTTGTTGAAAGGGAGGAGGAGGCAGATTCAGTTCTCCTTTCCACATGCGCCGTGATAAAACAAACAGAGGACAGGATGCTGAAAAGGATAAGGGAGATAAAAGAAAGTGGGAAGGAGCCGCTGGTCTCAGGCTGCCTAACACACTTTCCTCTAGAAGGCGTTAAAAAGCTCGAGTTTTCCCTGTCGTATGGCAGTTTACCTATTCTAAAGGACGGTGACAAGAGCGTAGGTGTTCCGATAGCTGAAGGTTGCGACGGAGGCTGTACCTTCTGTATCTCAAGGATAGCTAGGGGAAGACTGAGGAGCTTCGAAGAGGGGAAAATAGTTTCCGTAATAGAGGAAATGGTCAGAAGGGGCGCAAAAGAGATAAGGCTAACTGCCCTAGATACTGCATCCTACGGTCAGGATTCCCATACATCTCTCCCGGATCTCATCAAAAGGGTATCTTCTATAGCTGGCGACTTCAAGATCAGGATAGGCATGATGGAACCAGAAAATGCATTCAAGATAATGGGACCTCTCCTCGATTCAATGCGGTCGGAAAAGGTGTACAAATTCCTCCATATACCTTTCCAGAGCGGAGATCCTCTTATACTTAGGAAAATGGGAAGGAAGTACAGGATTGAAGAATTTTTGAAAGAGATTTCCATGTTCAGGGAAGCTTACCCAGATGGGATGCTTAGCACAGACATAATAGTTGGTTTTCCGTTTGAAACTACCGCAGGTCTTATGGAAACACTAAGGGTTGTGAAATTAACGAAGCCAGAAATACTAAACATTACGAAATATTCTCCAAGGCCAGGTACAGCCGCATACAATTGGAAGACGCCGCCAACGAACCAGACATCGCTTTGGAGCCAAATAATCTCAGATATTCACTCTGAAATTTCTGAAAAATCTCTGAAGAGGTTCATAGGCAGGAACCTGGAAGTAGATATTGTGGAAAACGGAAAAGACGGTACCTTCATAGCAAGGGATATCAATTACCATCCTGTGGTCTTGAAGAGGGGAGAACTTGGGATGAGAACTAATGTAAGGATAATAGGAGCTACCCCGTTCTACCTTATCGGGGAATGAGTTTCATTCAATAAAAATACGAGCTATTGTAAAATGCCTCCTCGCAAGAAGGAGTGCAGTCTTCAGGTTTTTGGCCTCCTTGCCTATCGCCGATGCTTTGTAATTTGGATCAACCTTCACGTTAACAATGTACCCGCTCTCTCCCGAAGTAATATTCAAGGACATTACTTTATAACGGTAAAATAGGTTTCTGAAGAACTGCTCAGGATCTGGTGAATAATCTAAAACATTTACCCTCTTCTTCACCTTCTCCTTAATCTTCTCAAGGGCCCTTTTCTTATCATCGTTAGTGAAGAGTTTGTAAGTTCCGCCCTTTTCTAGGACATAAAAGATCACGTCCTCAGTCTCCATTACATCCTTTACTGGGAGATTGATGGACTCCTCAAAAAGCTTTATGAGGTCAAGACTCCTGGTATCAAGTGTTATCTCTCCCACTTTCACTCATTCCCCTTAAACTGGGATCCCCCCGCATCTATTACCCCTATCATGGAGACGGGGAACGGCTTCCCGAAAATATTACCGAGCTGCACTGAATTTAGAGGTACATCGTATTTTTTCACTGAGATGCTTTTAAGCTTTTCCGCAAGATGTGGTTCCTGTGCTACGACCACAGATATAATTTTTCCCCTCGTTATCATCTTCTTCGTTGTTCTTTCACCAAGTACGTATTTTCCGGTTTCCTTCAATCTTGACAATTCCCAGCTGTGATCCATTTACTTTCCTCTCCTGTATGCCAGTTTCACTGCACCTGTACCCAAGGTAATCGGCTGACCCACTATAATATTTTCTGCTACACCGTTCAGCTTGTCAACCTCACCAGTCAGACCTGCACTAAGGAGATGCTTGCTTGTAATCTCAAATGCAGCACGTGCTAGCACAGACGCTTTCTTTCCAGATATCCCGTGTCTCCCTATTGCCTCAACGGAACCGGTGAATGTCATCATATCTGCAACAAGCATCAGGTGCCTGATATCGGTGTTCAACCCAGCATTGTGGAGCGTGGAGGTGCTTTCTTCAATAATTGCTTCCCTTGCAGCCTCTATACCGAGCACCTGGGAAATTTCAATTATATCGTTTGTCCTTGTTCTAGTGAAATCAACATCCTTTAGCTCCAGAACACCTGCGAGATTTGACCCTTGGGTATAGATAACCCACTCCCTGTTCTTCTGATCGAACTTAACTATTGCCCTCTTAATACCGTTCAGCCCCTTAACTTGAAATGTCTTCATATTTTCATATAGCTGGTATATTTTCTTGAATGATGGTTCGTCAAGCGTTATTCTTATTTCGTCACCTTCCTCAGTAATACTTGCCTTCTGGATCCTCATCCTCTTAATTTTCTGAACTATCTCATCCTTTTTCAGGTTTCTATCCTGCATTTTCTTCTTATCAAGAATAATCCTTACGTAGCTTTCTGTAGTATTCACCTCTATGTCAGCTATATCGAGGAGGGTAGTAGATTCTATGCTCCTCGCCAGGGATATTGCGCTCTCTTCGTTCCCCCTTGTTTTTTCCGAAAGATATATTGTCATGGAGGGAGTGCTTGGGGTCTTCCTGGCATCTACGATCTCAATAAGTCTAGGGAGGCCAAGTGTGACGTCCATCTCAGCCACACCTGCGAAGTGAAATGTTCTCATAGTCATCTGTGTCCCCGGTTCCCCTATGCTCTGGGCTCCAACTATACCGACGGCTTCATATGGATCTACTTTCGCCGCCTCGTACTTCTCTATAACAGCGTTAAGCAGCATCTTAAAATCCTGGTCTTTGATGTTCAATCTTTTTCTCCTTTCGGAGAGCTGCTCTGCAATCCTAACTGGGAGTTCTACCCCTTGTTCCTTTGCCATTGAAAGTATTTCCTTCACATCTTGGGGCAGCTGATCTTCTATCGGTTTTTTTAGTTCTATGACTGCTTCCTCCTTAGGAACAAGAATAGCAAATGATGTAATCTTGTCGAGAGTTCCACCAGAAACCTCCTCGTAGTTCACAATATCTCCCTGGAACTCTTGCGCAGTTTCTATATTTATGCATGTTTTAAGCTGATCCTTCCTCTTTTTAAGCTGACCTTCTCTCTCCTCAAAATTTGATATCCCTTTAATGGTTACCTTGGCGATGAATGTTTTGCCCGTTACTGTTATCAACCCTTCGCTGATAGATTTATCCATAGGAATCTCATAATCTACGCAGTATTCCACAGGTGCTTTATCAATTATCTCCTTGACCTTCTTAAGCGTATCCTTCCAGGCCAGAATTGTCATTGTTTCACCTCGTATTTCTTACCAAACATTTCTCTTATGATGAAATCAATGTCAACAGATTCGCCAGCGAACGATCTTGAAGGATCAACGCCGTCCTCTCCGTAGCTCAGCTGGATGACTGAATCTTCAGTGTCAAGTACCTTACCATCCTCAGCCACCTTCAGATCCTCGAGTGCGTTTATCAACCTTCTCTGCATATATCCAGACCTAGATGTTCTTACAGCTATATCTACTAGACCCTCCCTTCCACCAGTCGCATGGAAAAAGTACTCTGTTGGACTTAACCCTTCTTTATAGGAAGAACTCACAAAGCCTCTAGCGTAGGCACCGAGATCCCCCTTCTTGAAGTGAGGAAGAGTCCTGTTCGTATACCCCCTGTGCTGCCTCTGCCCCCTAATACTCTGCTGACCGATGATCCCCGCCATCTGTGCCAGATTCATCATGTTTGCCCTTGCCCCAGATCTGGCCATAATAACCGTTGAGTTATCCATACCGAGGTAGTGAGATGCGATCTCTGAGCTCTTCTCCCTCGCCTGGGAGAGCACTTTCATTATCATAGATTCTAGAGTGTCCTCAAGTGTCTTTCCTGGTTCCATTGCTATAAGGCCGTTCTTGTAGCTATCTATGAGCTTTTCTACCTTTTCCACGGCCTCATTGCCAACCCTCCTCAGCTGTGCCTTCGCCTCGGATGGAACGTCCTCATCATCTATACCTGTTGAGAACCCTATGTAACTTATAACACCAGCCGCAAGCCTCGTGAGATCGTCTAAGAATTTTGCTGCTTCTGAGTTACCGTATTTTCTTATGACGTAATCAAGTAGAACGCCTTTTGACTGACCGATTGCATTTTCGTCTATTGCACCGCTAATTAACTCACCGTTCTCTATTACCACATTACCTTCTGTTCCCTCTGGATCTAGCGTTTTATCACTGAGCTTCCCCTTGAATTTTATATTAACGTCTCTAGGCACTATTGACGAGAATATATCCCTACCCCTCATGTACCGTTTCCCATCAACCTCCACGATGTTTGGTAGCTTGCGAGGATTCACGTAAGAAAGTATGTGCACAGCCTGTTCAATTGGTATTAGTGGATTCTTGTATGTCAGCATGAATAAAGCGGTTATGTGATCGTGAATGGCACCCATGATAGGACCTCCGAACCTGGGAGAGAGAAAATTCTCCTGGACTTTCATAAGTATCTCGGCTTCGGCTCTGGCCTCCTGGCTCTGGAGAACATGAAGATTCATTTCATCACCGTCAAAATCTGCATTGTACGGTGCACACACAGCAAGGTTGAACCTGAAAGTTCTATATGGAAGAACCTTGACTTCATGGGCCATCATGGACATCCTGTGAAGGCTCGGCTGTCTATTGAAAAGAACGATGTCCCCATCCTGAAGCTGCCTCTCCACCTGCCACCCTATTTCAAGTTTCTCCGCTACCTCTTCGGAATTTTTATTTGTAATCTTTATTCTGTTTCCATCTTTCCTGTAAACATAATTAACGCCTGGCTTATAATTTGAATCGCTATCGTCACCCGGACCATTCCTGACAATTTCTTTCATCTTTTCTATATTGTGTTCAGTTACAGTTTCAGTGACGGTAAGTTCTCTCGCAGCCTTTATAGGTACCCCAACCTGGTTGATTGACAAGAAAGGCTCTGGACTTATAACCGTCCTGGCCGAGAAATTGACCCTCTTCCCAGAGAGGTTGCTCCTGAACCTTCCTTCCTTTCCCTTTAGCCTCTGAACAAGCGTCTTAAGGGATCTGCCTGATCTGTGCCTCGCCGGGGGCGTCCCTGGGGTCTGGTTATCGAAATACGTTGTAACGTGGTACTGGAGAAGATCCCAAAGGTCCTCTATTATAAGCTGCGGACTTCCCTGATCTCTATTTTCCCTCAGCCTCTGGTTTATTCTTATAACATCAACTAGTTTGTGTGTAAGATCGTCTTCGCTTCTCTCACCTGTTTCGAGCGTTATTGTTGGCCTGACATTCACCGGAGGTACTGGAAACACTGTTAGAATCATCCATTCTGGCCTTGCGACTTTTGGATCTAGACCGAGGAGCGGAAGGTCCTCATTCGGTATCCTTTCGAACCTCTCCCTTATTTCCTTCGGGGTAAGCTTCTTCCCCTCCTCCCTGAAAGTTGTTGGTTTATCAAGGATTATTTTTTTGTTCTCAAAGTGGCAATGAGGGCATATTACTACCTCGGAGGCATCAGATTCAGCTTCAGATACAATGTCATCATACTCAATTTCGCTGAGCCCATTTTCAGTCTCCTTCAGTCTATCGAAATACTCCTTTATCTTTTCGT
>JAVYOD010000039.1:0-10825 GCA_038734825.1 Thermoplasmatales archaeon | reverse complement strand
AGCTTACTTTTCATACTTCCTAACAGGGCATTTAGTTCTCCTGTTACAGATTTTCAAGTTTTACTGATACCTTTCAAGCTCTATGTGCAGAAGAACACAAGCCGAAAAGAAATTCCAATATCTAAACTGGTTTTAATTTTTCAATAATACAATTCCTCGCACATATATATAATCACTCTTCCCTGATTGCAATGTAGAATGTGTTTTCAAATCTGAATATATATCCTTTTTCTTCGCCCCTCAGACCGTTTTCTAGCTCCATCTTTAACTTGTAGTAAGAAGAAGGATCGACCCTATACCTAGGAAATACGGATCCTATTTTCAAGTTACTAAGAACTTTCTTGAGTCCACTCTTACTATCAGTTCTACCAACAACGGAGAATCTCTTAACAAGGAATGGGCTCTTTAGCTGATCTCGTGATGTGGCTAAAACCCTCTGCCCGTCCTCCTGGATTATTGATATCTCATTATTGGATGCGATGAATTCTGGCAGCAGACCTGAAACTGAAAGAGACGGGTCAACGTCATAAATATATCTCAATGGTCTCTTTGCTCTAATTACAGTTCTTTCTATTTCTGGATCATAAACAATTCTAGCTTCTGATGGGAGTGTGACCGCGCTCTTAGTGTGGGTTCTTATTCCGCCTGTATATGCACAGAGTCTCTTCAATTCGCCTTTGAGGGAAATAAACTCTAGCTCCCAATCTTTGGGTATCCTATTTTCGGGCATCGTTGCAGGAAGATCGAAGCACATGTCCCCTCTGTAAACCCTTTGCACCATAAGCGGATTCGGAGACAATGAATCCATCGATGGTGGATAGATCTTTGCCCTTGAGGGATCCGAATGAATCACATCAACGTCCCCCACTTGACGAGCCACCGATTCAGAAATAGCATCCCCTAAGATAAAATTCACATTTTTAATTCCTAAAGTATCACAGTTTCTTCTGCACATTTCTAGTCTCTTCCGATCTATATCAACAGCCGTTACAAATTCAGAAACTGTTGCAAAATTTATGGTCTGGATACCTATTCCACACCCAAGATCTGCAATTTTGCGTGAACTTAACCTCTTTGCAATGTACGAGGCTATTTCAACAGGCGTGCTAACCCTGAAACCCTCTCTGTCAGAAACTAGACCGTTTTGAAGTAATTTCTTTATTTCAGTCATTAATTTCAGATTGTTCCCGTTATCTTTACAAATCCTTCGGATATAGTTTCCGTCATATTCTTAACCCCAAAGGCTTCGAAAAAGCACCTTGCAGCCCAGGAAGTTACCTTTGCTGCTCCTATGCTATAACCACTACCCACTATAATAAACTCCACCTTCGCCTCCTCTTTTTTAAGTTCGATCTTACTAACAGGGATGAACGATGATAACTCTTTAATGTTTGATACAAGAGAGTCTATATCTGGGAACATGCTCTTCATTAATTCCCCAAGGACCCTTCCTCCCTCGCAGGCTATTTTCATCATTTCATCCCCATGTTCGCGCATTGCAATATTGACACTCTGGTCAAGTAGGTTACCGGGGATAGGAACTGCATTAATCGCCTTTGTCATTTGACAATATTTTAAAAGACTAAAAATCTGTCCTTTTGTGAATCCAGCATCCATTAATCTAGCATACAAATCAAAAGATTCTGAAATGACTGAACTCACGGTCTTGCCGTCTCTATCAGCGACTTCCTGTATCTTTTTAGCAATCTCGTTTGTCACCGAGATGTTAAGCCGTGCCATTTATAACCCAATAGACGATAAGTATATAGGCATTCTCTAGTATTTACCACTCTCTCGTGTAATATTCAAAAAGTGACTAAAGCAAATATATAAGATTGGAGCTAATTATTATTCATGGAAATTCCCTGGACTGAAAAATACAGACCAAAAATTATAAGCCAGATTAGAAGAGAGAAGGCCATTGAATACATACTCTCTTGGGCAAAAAAGTGGGCCTCTGGCAAACCAGAAAAGAAAGCCCTTTTGCTCTATGGCCCTCCAGGTACTGGAAAAACTTCAACTGCAATTGCACTTGCCAGAGAAATGGGATGGGAGCTGATGGAATTCAACGCCTCAGACATAAGATCCAAGGATGCGATAGAACAGACTGCGCTGAAAGGCTCCCAGTATTATTCCTTAGAAGGCGGTAAGGATAGAAAGAAACTGATATTGATGGACGAAGTTGATTCCATCTACGAGCGGAACGTAGAAGGGGCAGATTTAGGTGGAAAGGCTGCCATTCTGAAATTAGTTGAAGTTACGGAAAATCCTGTTATTTTAATAGCTAACGATCTTTATTCGCTACGCTCCACTCCCACTGGAAAGGCTATAACAGACAAGTGCGAACTTGTAGAATTCAGAAGATTTATGAAGTCTCAGATAGTTTCTATTCTTAACGAGATCCTTCAAAGTGAAAGGATTTACTGCCCTCCTGAGAAAGTACAGTTGATAGCAGAGAACGCTAACGGGGATCTAAGGGCTGCTATTAATGATCTCCAGGGTGGATGTACCTCATTCTCAGTGGATCAACGTGATGAGGAGCTTAGCGCGTACAACGTTATAAATGATCTAGTTCACCACCATTATCCCTCCCTCGCAGATGCTAAAACTGATATAATAAACGTTGGAATAGATCCGAACGATTTCATCCTGTACTTGCTGGAGAACGTATTCCCTCTGAAGTCTAACAAGCAAGGTCTCTCTAGGGCCCTTGAGTACATATCAAACTCAGATCTTTTTCTTGGGAGAGTCAGCAAGAGAATGGATTACTCACTATGGTCTTACGCAACAGATTTCATGGCCATGATATCAACAGCAGAACTGAAGAGTGATAAATACGAGAAGTTTCAGTTTCCCAATCTCATAAAGGAGATGGCCACATTAAGAAAGTATAGAAATATGAGAAGAAATTTTGCATTCCTATTCGGAAGGTATATACATAAATCCTCGTCCTTTATGAATGGTGGAACTTTAATATATATTTACAATATTTTAAAGAGAGATCAAGAATTAAGGAGAATTGTGGAGGAGGCAATAGGGACGGATATGGATGAGTTTCTTTCAATGGATCTTTGAAACCTTATCCCTTAGTGATTTCAGAGTACCTGAAACTAAATCCACTTTTAAATTCATCTTACTGGCTATGTTCCTCAAAGCAGGTAGCTCATCGTGCCTTACCCTTATTACAATTAGTCCTTTAAAATTAAGGAGCTTTGCATCTATTACCTTATTTGTAATACCCTTTAGCTCAGCCAAACTCGCATTTTTCAGGTAAACATATCTTCTTCTTCCAGTCCTTTCCTTTACAGTCATTTGATTACTGTTATCTTCTCCAGATCTTTCTTGAGTATCTTTACAGCCTGCGATATTTCCCCCTTTTCCTTTGCACCCGTACAGACAACCTTTCCTGAGCCAAACAGGAGGAGAACAACCTTTGGTTCCTCAATCCTGTATACGAGTCCTGGAAACTGCTCAGGCTCATACTCAACGTTCTCTAAACCTAAGGACATTGCAATGTTCGTAAGGTTGAGCTGCATCCTTAGATCATAAACAGCAACTATGTTCTGAACCACTATGTCTGGGTTGCTGTTGACCTGAATGCCCGCCTTTTTTAGTTTGTCAACTATGGTGTTTATCGTTTTATTAACAGCGTCTATTGTCTTGGCGCCGGTACAATTAACTTTTCCTGATCTAAATATCAGTACAGCGGTTTTCGGCTCCTGCAACCTGTATATTAGGCCTGGAAACTGCTCTGGTTCGTATTCTGAGCCCTCGAGTGCAAGCGCTATCTTGCTAAGATCAAGCTTGTCTGCCAGGGATGTTGATGCAACAATATTCTCAATCGCTATATTCTCCTCGTCTGTCATAAGTGTCGCAGTTTATATACCATTTATATATTAATCTTGCCATTCATCGTGTGATCGAATTCTCTAAGTTTTTCCTTATGGCCCTTATGAATTCATCAGATGTGTAGTACTTATCAACAGGCGGTTCTGAAAGTTTTGCAATGTCCTGGGTAACTATGTTGTCTACCTCTATAGTTTTAATGACGGATTTTTCAAGCTTTTCAGAAAAATCGATTAGTTCATTCAAGCCATCTATCTCCCCTCTCCTGCGTAATCCCCTAGTCCAGGCAAATATCAAAGCTGTAGGATTGGTTGATACCTTTTCCCCTTTAAGATATCTGTAATAATGCCTTTGAACGGTTCCGTGAGCAGCCTCAGAAAGATAATATCCGTTTGGCGAAAGAAGCTCAGATGTCATAAGGGCTAGGGAACCAAAGGCCGTCGAAACCATATCTGAGAACACGTCACCGTCATAGTTCTTACAAGCCCAGACGAAGCCCCCTTCCGACCTTATAACTCTAGAAACGGCATCGTCTATTAGGTAATAATTATAATTCAACCCAGCCTTTCTAAATTCATTCTCGTATTTGTCCTGGTATACCTTGTTAAATATCTCCTTGAAGTTTGCATCGTATACCTTGGATATCGTATCCTTGGCACCAAACCAGAGGTCCATCTTCTTCAACAGTGCATACCTGAAGGACGACTCCGCAAACCCTTCTATCGATTCATCCACGTTGTATATTCCCTGAATAACCCCGGACCCATTCAGCTTCGGAAATTGAACCCTTTGCTCTAGGCCATCCTCCGACTTGTAGACTATCTCTGCCGCTCCTGGGGATTTAAATTTCAATGAAACACCGTCATATATATCGCCGAATGCGTGCCTGGCGACTATTATTGGCTTCTTCCAAGTCCTAACCGCGGGTTTTATGTTTTTTATCATTATGGGAGCCCGGAATACTGTTCCGTCCAGAATTTTCCTGATGGTACCGTTTGGACTTGGCCACTCTTTTTTAAGATTGTATTCCTTAATTCTCTCCGCATTCGGGGTTATGGTGGCGCATTTCACCCCAACCCCCCACCTCTTTACAGCGTTTGCAGCCTCAACAGTCACCCTATCATTGGTCTTGTCCCTATTGCTTATATGTAGATCGTAATATTCAGTTTTCAGATTCACAAATGGAAGAAGAAGTTCCTCCTTTATGGAGGCCCAAAGAACTCTGGTCATTTCATCTCCATCCATCTCCACTATGGGGTTCTCCATCTCAATTTTGTCCATATTATCACCAAGGATGAGATGAGATCATGCTACCTTATTAATACTTCCGAAAGAAGTGAAAATTGAAAAATATTAGAAAGAAGATATTAAAGATAAAAATTTGCAATAAAAAATAAATCTATAGTACTCCAGCCTTTTGCTCATCCAATATAGCCATTAGGTCCTCTGTCTTTATATTGGCCCTGAGACCTACGAAGTAGATTATTAGATATATGACGATCATCAATACTGTGTCAAGCGGGAAGGGTATCTTGGGAGCAACGGATGAAAAGTTGGATATAAGCGGGTATCCAAATACGCTGAAATACACAACTAGATATGATACGTAAAGCAGCGCAATGAACCAGAATGATGTTTTGAAATACACTTTGAACTGTTGTTCTACCTTGTACATTGAACCTATAGTTATTCCTAAAAATGTTGCAGCCTCGACCGCCCATATGATCAGGAAATATGTCATATTTTGAGTCAATGTCTGCGTTGCTGGAGGATAGAGAACGTAGAAGTAAGCAAAGTACAGTGTTAGAATAGATATTATTATACCAATTATTCCAACGGCGTAACTGTATCCCTTTGATAGTTTTAGTTTTCCTGGACCATATAGGAAGAAGAATACTGGCATTCCTAGGAGTATCAGGGAATAAAGCCAGGTTAAGGTAACTACTCCGGACCAATAGACAAGCAGAGCTGCACCTATGAAACCGATAGGCGCAACTATGCTAGCACCCTTAAGTGTAAACGGTCTCTTCAGTTCTGATGCATGTTTCCTGAAACCGTGTAAGGCAAGGGGACCAATTACATATGTTATAACTGTGGCACTAGAAATGAAGCCAACAAGCAGGTACCAAGATGGGAAAGGAAGGAAGAAGAGGAAACCAACTATAACTGCGACAATCATCGCGATTACAGGAACCCTTCTCTTTTCATGGACCCTTAGGAATGCTTTAGGATAAACTCCGTCTGCAGCAATACCATAGAAAACTCTTGCACCGTTGCCTGTATATATCCATCCTGTGCCGGCTGGGGAAAGCCACGCATCTATGAGCAGGAAATACGAGAATGCCACAAGGGCTGCAATACCGCTGTATGATAGCTCTGTGAAGAATGGGGCCGACCCGATTTTTGAAGATGTAATTGCCGCCCAGTTACCTGCGATTGAAACACCGGCAGGCCCCCATCTTATAGCACCAACGAAGGCAAACTGAAGAAGAGTGTAGAGAACGATTGCTGCTACCACTGAGTACACAAGCGCTCTTGGAATATCTCTTTGTGGATTTTTCGCTTCCCCTCCAAATTCAAGAGCCTGCCTGAACCCGAGGTATGCGAACACTATTCCTGCTGAGGGAATTGCATAGAATATCATCCCTACGCCCCTTGGAATAAAGCCGCTGTAGGCAGAAAAATTCGACGCTCTGAACATGAATAAAAGAAAGATGAACGTTAGGGTTGGTATTATAAACTTCCACCATGTCACAACGCTATTGAATCTCCCGAGAAACCTTATTCCGGCATAATTCAGGAAAAAGAATATTATTAGAAGTAAAGTGCCAAACGCTATACCATACCCGGTTAGAACGCTTACGCCTGAAACGGTGTGGAAGAGATTCGGAATATATATGCTTGCGTAAGAAAGCGTTGCTTCTGCCTCGACTGTTGGTACCGAGACCGCGCTCAGAAGGTAAGCCCAGTTCATTATGTATCCCGTGAATGGCCCCTGAGCTAAGCTGGTGTACCTTACTATTGCACCGGATTTCGGAACTGCGCCACCTATCTCCGCGAAGGTTAAAGCAATAAAGAGAACAATGACACCGCCCACGATCCAAGATATGACGGATGCAGGCCCTGCTATCGATGCGCCGCCCGCTACTCCGAGTAGCCATCCGGAACCTATAATACCTCCCATTGATAGGAAGAACAGGTCCTGGAAAGTCAGTGCCTTCCGCAGTTTTTGGTCAGATTTCACTGCAACTTTTTCAGCAACTTCAACGTTCTGATCTGTTGCCAATCAAACACCTCAAAGATTTTGTATGAAGTAGGTTGTATAAATATATTTCGCATTAAACATTTAAATTTTGCAAATATGACGACAAAATGACAAATGTATGACTACTTTAAAATGAAAAAATTCCGTAAACACGCTTGTGATGGAAAATCGATCATTAATAAATTCTGAGAATTTGTAGCTGCACTTATGATAAATGTTGTTGAGACTCAATATCAAGGGTATCTGGAAAAATTAAACTTCATATGTGCAATCAGCTCTGGATTAAGGAATGGTTGAACGACTACGAGGATTCAGAGACTTTTACCCTGAGGAGCAGGAGATAAGAAGGTGGATGTTTGAAGTGATGAGGGAGAGTTGTCGAGAATATGGCTTCAAAGAAATCAGTGGCCCTTCTCTAGAAAGTGTTGAACTTTACGCGAACAAATCAGGGTTAGAGATAATGAACCAGATGTTCTCATTCAAGGACAGAGGGGGAAGGAATATTACGTTGATCCCAGAATTCACTCCAACCCTTGCTAGGATGGTATCTGCAAAGAAAGATTTGGTCAAACCGCTAAAGTGGTACAGCATAGAGAAATTCTGGAGGTACGAAGAGCCCCAATCTGGAAGATTTAGAGAGTTCTACCAACTTAACGCAGATATAGTAGGTAGTGAGAGTTATATGGCTGATGCTGAGGTGACATCGCTCTCTGCGAACATTATGAGGAAACTTGGGATAATTGACAAGGTAATTATAAAGGTCAATTCTAGAAAACTAATAGACAATATTCTCAAAGATGCAGGGATAGGAAACAAGGAAGAATATTATTATATTCTAGATAGATGGAATAAGGTATCAGATGCCGAAAAGCAGCAATACCTAATGGATAAACATATTGAAACTTCTTTCATTGAAGCAATAGCAGATGGTACTCTACTCAAGGATTTTGAGGATCCAGAACTTAGAAGAATTAATGACATAATAGATTATGTAAAATCATCAGAAGACGTGAATATAAGCATTGATATGAAGATAGTTAGGGGTCTGTCATACTACACCGGTTATGTATTTGAAACCTGGGACAAAGAAGAGAAATTCAGGGCTATATTGGGAGGTGGAAGGTACGATGAAATTATTGGACAGCTCGGAGGTGAAAAAACGCCTAGTGTTGGCTTTGCCATCGGAGACGCTGTGCTCGAGAACATAATGAAGGCTAGCGGAAAATGGCAGGCAAAACCAAGGAGGTTGGTTTTCCTAGCAACGGTTGATAAGGCAGGGAAGAGGTACGCACCAAGAGTTTCAAAAAGAATCAGGGAGTTAGGCGTTGAAGTCGATACAGACGTAACGGAAAGGGGGATAAGTAAACAGCTGGACTATGCATCCAAGATGGGGTATAGTCACGTAATTATAATAGGGGAAAACGAGGAGAGTAAAGGGGCTTTTATTTTGAAAAACCTGATGACTGGGAAGCAGGAGGAGATAGGAATCGAAAATGCTGAGGAGATTTTAAAAACATTTTAGCACAATCCGAAAAAACTTTTATATTGACCCCTGATAGGTAATTGGAAAATGGACTCTCTTGAGGATAAGATTGTTCACAGAAAGATAAGCAGAAATACAAACATGACGGTAAAAGAAATACTGGATATGGTAGAAGAGGTTAGAAAGCAATATCCAGAAAGAGAAGTATTTTTCGACGGGGATGAATTCGCAATTTGTTCAAGGAAAAAAAGAAGGTAAGCTAGCGTATTGAAACAGGAATATCATTTAAGATACGCTCTGAATCGATGAGCTCTGTTAGTTTCTTGATTAGAGATGTTGTCTCGCGATCCCCGGAAATATTGCCGATTTCGTCGTACAAAATTCTGAAAATACTCTCTAGCTTTTCTCCCGATACCCCGTACATAAGCATTCCCTTGTAAGATACTAGCATTTCCACAGCAACTATACCCCTAACGTTTTCTGCAATCTTTAGGAGCTTGCGCGTTGAAGTAGCACCCATAGAGTTATGGTCCTCCTGGTTTGCCGAGGTAGGAATTGTGTCTGCGGAAGATGGATATGAAAGAACCTTGTTTTCATTGCACAGGGCTGCTGCAACATATTGAGCGATCATAAGTCCGGATTCTATTCCGGGATTATCAGCAAGGAATGGTTTGAGTCCGGAGAGAGACGAATCAAGAACCCGGAATATCCTCCTTTCAATTAAATTTCCTAATTCAGTGAGAGCCACAGACAGGTAGTCTGCAGCTAAGGCAAGTGGCTCGCCGTGGAAATTGCATCCCGATATAATTTCGTCAAAGACAAGAGGGTTGTCTGTTGCGGAGTTTAGCTCTCTTTCCACGATACCCCTTACAAAATTCAAGGTTTGCAGAATTGAGCCTAGGACTGTAGGTGTGCACCTCAAGGTATAAGCATCCTGTACCTTCTGCATAGAGCCTTCCAATACCCTTGTACTGCCATCTATAAGTTTCTTTATCTCGCGGGCAACTATAGAATGCTCCGTATATGGTCTCACCGCAAAAAGCCTAGGATCCAGGGCACTTTCTGTTGCCTTAAGGACATGGAAAGCCATTGCAGATGTTATTATTGAATGCTTGATAATATTTTCAGCGTCCTTCAATGCCACCGTCAGATTAGCGAGCATATAGGAAGTGCCGTTTATGAGTGAAATTCCTTCCTTTGCCTCAAGTTTTATTTTAGTAAAACCCCTCTCTTCTAGGAAAGGAGATGAATCAACTTCCTTTCCTTTATCTAAGACTTTACCTTCTCCAGTCAGCACAGATGCAAGATGTGCCAGGGGAGAAAGGTCTCCGGATGATCCAACACTCCCTTTTTCGGGGATAAATGGTACTATTCTGAGGTTTAAGAGATTTAGCAGAGCCTCCACGACTTCCAGCCTAACACCGGAATAACCCTTTGCGAGAGAATTGGCCCTGATTAGTATCATAGCTCTTACTACCCTTTCTTCAACTGGATTACCATAACCCGAGGAATGAGATCTTATGAGATTTTCTTGAAGCTTAACCACTTCTTTGCTTTCTATCTTCTTACTTATCAGATCTCCGAAACCTGTTGTAACTCCGTATATCACTTTTCCATCCTTCATAAGGTCTTCTACCAACATCCTGCTTTTCCTAATCTTTTCTTCAGCTCCTTTTGAGAGTACAACCTTATCATAACCCTCAGCTACCCTAATCACCTGATCCACTGTTAAAGAGTCTCCATTAATAGTTATCATAGTCAGTGAATCATTAATATATAGATAAATTTACCAAGATAAATAAGTACGATTTGCCCTTTATACTGAGCGAAATGATCTCTACCAAAAGCATTAAATTTCGTCCATCTTGGCAACTTTTCACATGTAAGATTTACAATAAGAGCGAGCTTCTTGATGGGATCTGATCAAAGGATGAATTAGACAGATTCTACCTTTCTAATCGTTGAATTTCTGAACCAATTCGTGAATCGTGCAGATTGGTCCCTTATTTGTTATAATTGATAAGGTAATATTCGTTACAAGAAAAATAAAAAGGAGTTATTTCTATTGGATCAATAAATCTTTTTTAATATCTTAGATTCACTCATAAAACTGATGCTTTCCCGGAGGGAGGATCCTCTCTAGATTATATGGAGGAAAAGATACGTCTCTGGCCGAATGTTGCCTTAATGTCGTAACAACGTATTGGTTATTGTGGAATAAATGTCGCAAC
>JAVYOD010000038.1:0-11072 GCA_038734825.1 Thermoplasmatales archaeon | reverse complement strand
GATTCACTCATAAAACTGATGCTTTCCCGGAGGGAGGATCCTCTCTAGATTATATGGAGGAAAAGATACGTCTCTGGCCGAATGTTGCCTTAATGTCGTAACAACGTATTGGTTATTGTGGAATAAATGTCGCAACGAACGGATTATTAGCGTGTTTAGTAATTATTCCTCTGTCACATATTTTATTATTTCTGAATCCGGAGTGCTTTTTTCCTTATGTCATTTTAATTAACTGGTTGACAGCATACGCACTTGAGAATGTGATGCTATTCTAGACCAGCAATGAGATACAGAGGGTTCGATTTAGAGGAAAATTTTTCCATTTTTCATTTGCATTTCTCGTTTACGTAATGAGCACTATTTCAGATTTGAACACAAATATTGGTGCCTAACGTTCCCAATATTACCCTTTGGAACAATTATTGTCGATCTTTGAAAAGCAACATCTAGTTAAACGATCAAAATCCTGGGTATCTTCTAGTTTCAGACTATTTCCCTTGCAGCTTGCAAAAGACCAAATATTAGACCTTGAGATACAACTAGCTTTAAGAACTTCACCTTTCGGCGGCTTTACTAAGTATTATGCTCAATTCTTTCCTCCTCTATACCTTCTTGTTATCTAACATGGATTTTAGTCGTGCCGATATTTGTTAGGAACCTGCGGTATAACTCTCTAAGTCTAGCAATTGATTATCCTACCTTTCCTTCCTTTTCCAGTTTCCAGACAAAATTTGTGAATTCTAACTAATATTCTTTCTCAATGCTTCTCGCCTCTGCCAGAATTCCTTTAGCGGTTGTCTCTAAGCTCGCAATAGTGACGAATATTTCCAATCACTATTGATATGTAGATAGAAAATGCGTTTAGTTTCTCTAGCTATATACTCACGTCTTTATCGATAAGTAATTCTGGACAGTTCAGCTCTATTGTTATAAAACGCATAGCCAAATCAATGATATTCGATTAATAAATTAAATGGACCGGTCGGGATTTGAACCCGAGACCTCCTGCTTGCGAAGCAGGCGATCTTCCGCTGATCTACCGGCCCATTATTCCTGTCGTGTTACAACTTTTTTATGTTTCTCTGAGAGAACTGAATCCTCTTTTTCATATTTGCTGTAACCGATGATGTCATAGAATTCCTTTCTCGTCATTAAGCTCTCAATCATATACTTTTGAGTTCCCGATGTTGAAAGGGTAGAGTAAACTGAGTCCATAGCCTTTAGTGCGCTCCTAAATGCTGTAAGAGGGAATATCACAATCCTGTAACCCATGCCTTCAAGTTCCTTCGCCCCAATTAGGGGGCTTTTTCCAAACTCTGTCATATTAGCCATCAATATTCCTCCTACCCTCGACGCAAATTCCCTGAACTCATCCTCGCTCTCAAGTGCTTCTGGAAAAATAGCATCTGCACCTGCTTTAATATAAGACTTGGCTCTTTCTACGGCGCTGTCAAAACCCTCGACAGCTCTTGAATCTGTTCTAGCTATTATCATGAAGTCTTTGTTTTTCCTAGCCCGAACAGCTGCTTTAATCTTTTCTATCATTTCGTATTCTTCTATAATCTCCTTACCGTCAAGGTGCCCACATTTCTTAGGAATTACTTGATCCTCGATATGCACCGCTGACGCACCAGCACGCTCTAGTTCCATTATGCTTCTCTCCACATTTAGAATCTCTCCAAAGCCTGTATCTATATCAACAATTAGCGGTAGCGTTGATACAAAGGTTATTCTCCTCGTTTCCTCTACAACTTCGCTCATTGTTGTCATAGATAGATCTGGTAAACCCATTGCGCCAGCAACACCTGATCCTGATAGGTATATCGCAGTAAAGCCGTGCCTTTCTGCTAAAAGGGCACTTATCCCATTGAATACCCCGGGAGCTACAACTATCCCTTTTTCTAAAGATTCCCTTAGGTGCCTTGGCCCCAAATTTTTCCGACCTATAGGTATCCTCGCATCTTCCACCTTAATCACCTACTCACAGTAATCCAGGGTTAATTCACAGATATCTGAAGAGTAGAGGGCGATCCTCTCAGCATCTTCCAGTATCTCAGAAAGAACTAAGGCATTTTCTTTCCCCTGGATGGACCTATTTATCTGATCCCTCTGCCTCTTAAAATACTCTTTTCTAGAAATTTCCTCGTTGGCTGCACGAACATCCTTTTTAAAGAAGTATTCCATAGCCCTTCCCACGCCTTCTGCAGCATCACTTATATACTGAATGATCTCCCCGTTTGCAACGTTTTCCCTACTAAGAAGTTTGTAAATCCTTACTCCGTGGTCAGCTATCCTTTCTAAAATCCTAGATATTAGGAGATAGGATAATGCTTCTCCAGAGGATATCTTGTTTAACTGAAGAACAGAATAATCTTTGAGGCTCTGAGAGAAGAGACGCTGAATGTAGATGTTGAACTTATCAACCTCATTTTCCTTTTCTAGCACATATTCCAATGGTATTTTATCCGGACTTACTGACTCAGCAACAATACTCCTCACGAGAGTAAACATCCTCTTCATCCCTTTTTCAAATGTCAGCATGGGGAGCGAAATTAGATCTTCCATAGTTGCCTCATTTTGCTTCTCATCTATGATCTCAAACCCGATTGTTAAATCTAGAAATCTTCTGATTATATCATCCAGCATTTTCTTGTTATCCGCTTTTATTGTCATCTTTTTAACGCCCTGTATATATTTCGATATCAAACCCCTGAGTTCGATCTCAAGATCAGAATCACCTCTTAACTCAATCAACGCGGTAGAACCTTCATGGGCCCTATCAAATGGTTCCAACATTATTCCACCCCTCTCGTTGTAATTCAACACGACCTTGGAACCAACCTTAAGATTGAAGTTTTGGCACCATACCTTAGGTAGCGAGACTACAAGAGTGCTACCGCCAGTCTTTTGTATCTTTCTTATTTCCACGCATTTTAATAAACATCCCGTATTTCAACATGTCCATTGCCTCGCTTCTCGAATAAATATAAATAATTTCTACCTGCTCAAGGTTACGGAATTTGGAGTCATTTAGCTTTGATAATTACAATCGCTCTTTTATTAGCCAATGCCAATACAAAAGCTCTTTAATATGTGCATATTTTATAGAGGTATGGACCAAGCATTCGAATCTATTCTCTCGCCAGAGTTTGAGATCAGTCCAAACTCCAAGATGAAGAGTCTGGAGGAAGTGTACGCAAAATTCGGACATCTAATTCACCCTGGGATGTTAGCTCTCAGAGTGACTGCTTCGCTGTGTCCAGAATGTGTGGCAGAGAACAAATTTGACAAGATGAAGATTCCTGCCCTTGTGTACGCAGAGGGCGGAGAAGTGAAAATGATAAAGGAATGCCCTGAGCACGGTGTTACTAAAGAAAAGTATTGGGAAGACTACGATATGTATATGAACGCTAAGAGATGGCTTGATAAGGGCATTACGCTCGAGAATCCTATGATAAACCTCGCCGCTGAGAAAATAAACTGCCCCACACACTGTGGTCTCTGTGTAAAACACAAGAGCCACACTGGCCTAGGAAATATTGTTCTCACCAATAGGTGTGACCTATCGTGCTGGTACTGCTTCTTCTACGCTAAGGAAAATGATCCAATTTATGAACCGACCCTTGACCAGATTAGGATGATGCTAAGAAGGATGAGGAACGAAAAACCTGTCGGTGCTAATGCTGTTCAGCTAACTGGTGGAGAGCCAACGCTGAGGGACGATCTTCCTGAAATAGTTAGGATAGCAAAGGAAGAGGGCTATGAACACATCCAGCTCAACACTAATAGTATTCGGGCATCTAGGGATGTTGATTTCATAAGGAGATGCCATGAGGCCGGTGTTAATGTGATATACACAAGCTTCGATGGTGTCACGCCGAGGTCAAATCCAAAGAACTTCTGGGAAATACCCAAGGCGCTTGAAACCTACAGGAAGGTAGGAGTGGGCGTAGTTCTCGTTCCAACTGTCATAGGCGGTGTCAATGATGGGGAACTTGGAGATATAATAAAGTTCGGCCTTTCTAATCTGGACGTTGTTAGAAGCGTGAATTTCCAGCCTGTATCACTAGTCGGGAGGATGCCTGATAAGCTAAGAGAAAGACAGAGGATTACAATACCTGGAGCAATAAAAAAGATAGAGGAGCAACTTGATGGGGCAATAGGGAGGGAAGATTTCTTCACTGTCCCAAGTACCACTGCTGTCACGAACTTCGTGGAAGCACTCAAGGGGAAACCTACCTACAGGCTGAGCATTCATTTTGCCTGCGGAATGGGTACATACGTATTCAAAAACAAGGATGGTTCCATAATTCCAGTCACAAGATTCATTGATGTTGAGGGTCTGTTTGAATACCTAAATGAACTTTCGACAGATATTAATGAATCAAAGATAAAGACCTTGAAGAAAGCATCTGCGCTGACAGCACTACTTAGAAAGCTTAATACCTTTGTCGATGAGACTAAAGCCCCTGAAGGCTTCAAGATGAGGGAGATGATTTTCGGGGCATTTACAGGCGGAGACTATCACGGTCTCAAGGCATTCCACTATAATTCTCTCTTCATAGGCTTTATGCATTTCATGGATCCATATACGTACGATGTTGACCGTGTTGAGAGATGCGATATACACTATGCGATGCCTGATGGAAAGGTGGTTCCGTTCTGCGCATTCAATGTTATACCGGAACTGTACAGGGATGCAACTCAGAGAAGGTTCTCAATGGATCCAAAATTGTATGAGGAAAAGACAGGCAGGCTTCTGAAGGACGAAAAGTTCGTAAGAAAGTATAGTGACGCAGAGAGAGCCGAAATAATTGCGTACTATGAGAGGAGTATAGGGAGAAAGATCTCTTAGAAGAAGAGTACTCTATTCCCCTCTATTTTATATTTCTTCTTGCTAAACAGATCAATTGCTTGAACTAGGAGAGAATGTTCAATAGGGTGCATCTTGTCTAAGAGCGAAGAAGGGGTTTCGTCATCCCCTACATCTATACACTTCTGAAGCACTATTGGCCCTGCGTCAACCTCCTCCGTCACTAGATGAACTGTGACACCTGTAACTTTCATTCCGCTTTTCAGCACCTCTGCAGTTACTTTATCTCCATACATTCCCTTCCCCCCAAATAGTGGTAGGAGTGATGGATGGACGTTTAGTATTGGCCTAATCCCCAAAAGACTGGATGGAATTATCCACAAAAATCCTGCAAGCACTACGAGATCAACATCTCTGAAAATTGGCAGCAGCGCGCTGACCATTTCCTCCTTCTTTATGACAATGCACCTGATTTTGTGTTTTTCTGCCCTGGCTAAAGCGTGAGCATTCGGGTTGCTGGATACCACAAATGATATTGATACATTATGGAGATAGCCGTTTTCAATTGCGTCTATAATTGCCTGAAGGTTAGTTCCTTCTCCGGAAACTAGTACTGCCAATCTCATCCGTCATTACAATTTCATCAAATATATATTTGCTTTTATCCTTTAAACCGAGGGCCATCTCTAGTTCGTAGAAAGAAATTATTGGCTTAGAGAAGGTTGAATAATCCTCAATGGTTACCCTGGGACAGGCAGTATTCACGTAAACGTCAGCAGGAAAATTCACGAGTTCTTCCTCTCTTATAAGGTCAAGAACAAGAATGAATGCCTTCTTCCCCCTTTCACCAAGAAGCTTCAGTGCAACATTCGCAATTGATGAACGTGTCTGCCCTATCTTCGATGAAACAATTATTCCAAATACCTCGGCTCTTGATGAAATATCTATTGCAGCGTAACGCTGCGCAAGGAATTTTCTCTTCTCCTTTTCCATATCTAAATATTCACCAGTTACAGGGTTGAAAGCCAGAACATTCTTGTCACCGAGGGCAAGAGAGATCCCGAGCGGATGGAATATACCCTCACCTATGAAAAGTACATTATTTTCTTTCCCCCTCGCCGCGGATACATTGCAACCCAGTATCTGGCCAGGATAGAAAACCCTTGAATCACCTCGTTTTAGAACAACATTTTTCCCATAACTTTCAAGCTTCCTCTTTATCTCTGGAAGCTTCGAACTGTACGTTACGTTTGATGTCAATATCATAGAATCAAAGGGTATTTTAGATGGATCTGGTTCAAAACGCATTTCCTCTTGGAGCTCTTCATATAGAATCTTTCCCTTTACAGGGAGATTAGGTATCGGACTGTGCCCGAATTGAATCAGGAGATCCCAGTTCCCTTTTTCAGGGATATCACAAGCACCCCAAAATGGATCGCCCAGAAATATCAATTTTTTTTCTCCCAGTATTTCCTGTATTTCTTCCACCCTTCTTTTTAAACCTTCTGGAAGCTGAATGGCAACAGTTTTTGCTTCTACGAAAATTTGTTCCTTCTTTATCGCCTCTAGCCTTGACTTGAAATCCATTTCTAAAAGGTTATATCAACCAGCCTATTAATGGTTAAGCCGTGGTAGCCAAGCGGCCGACGGCGCCAGCCTTGAGAGCTGGTCCCCTAACGGGGGCGGGAGTTCAAATCTCCCCCACGGCGCTTTTAGATTTGTAAAACTTTGCAAATTTATATAGCCGCGGTCCGCAGAACTTTTACTAATGTTCATAGCATTACAGGCTTAAAGCATCTAATAGGCAGAGATAGGAAAAGGATGTTTACGATAAATTAAAACGCCATTATATAAAATAATTATAGATGCAAAAGCCTTTCATATAAGTGATTTAATGTAACTGTTTAAAAATGGAGTTTCTAAGGAGGAATTAATGTTATATACGATCAATTCATTGATCTTGAATGGTCTCTGAAAATGCCTCAACTAATACAGGTTACCGGCGGGATCTGAGTCTTTTTAATCTTGTGATGCTCAACGCCATGGGGATGATCGGGTCTGGTTGGCTATTTGGTTCACTATATGCAGTGACATACGCGGGACCTCTGGGAGCAATCTTTGCATGGATACTGGGTGGAATTTTTGTGATCTTTATTGCAGTAAATTTCATGGAAGTATCTCCAATGTTCCCATTAGCCGGCGGATCAACCCCTCTTGCAGAAATGTCACATGGTAAGATGACTGCATTTATTGCAGGATGGGGAGCCTGGCTTTCTGACATAATGACACCTACAATAGAGGCAATTGCTCTTGTTACGTACGCTTCTTTCTACATTCCAGAATTAATAAACTCCAATGGCACTTTGAGGCCTTTAGGATATCTCGTCGCAGCGATAGTTATGATCATTATATTCATAATAAATATGCAGAGAGTCAAGATCTTTGGGAATATAACGAGCGCAGTGATGATATGGAAATGGGCCGTACCAGTTTTGGCTGCAGTAACTATCCTGACAGTAACATTCAAGCCCACGAATTTCGTTGCATTTGGACCTTTTACCAGTACCGGCCCAAGCGGCATATTTTATGCTCTGGTTCTAGGTGGTATAATATTTTCATTCGAAGGGTTCAGAGGGGCCATTAATATGGCAGGTGAAGTGAAGAAAAGGGACTTCATATGGAAATCTGTAATCATTGCGATAGTAGCAGTTATGGCACTATATGTTCTACTACAGATCGCTTTCATCAGCGGCATAAATTGGGCATCCCTAGGAATAAAACCTGGTGACTGGGCTGGCATCAGCGCCGGAGGTTACATAGCAGGTCCGTTTGCTCAGGAGGCAGCCGCTGTTGGACTTGGGTGGTTGGTTGTCATCTTGCTTATTGATGCAATAATTTCCCCTGCTGGCGCCGGAATTTCATATGCTGCTTACCCGGCAAGGATATTCCAATCGATGGCAGAATATGGTTTAGCTCCGAAGATATTCGCCAAACTGAATCCAAAGACGCATATACCCTTGAACTCTCTTATCCTAGGAACTATTGTAGGTTTCGCGTTCCTATATGAGTTCCCATCGTGGGAACTACTCGTTGGTATTTTGACTTCCACCCTGATCGTCGCGTACGTCATTGGACCAGCTGCAGTTAATGTATTCAGGAGAACTGTACCAGATAAGGAAAGGCCTTTCAAACTGCCTTTTTCTAAAATATTGGCGCCGATAGGATTTATCCTATCCTTCTTTATAATCTACTGGTCGGGTTATCCATTAAGCCTTGAGGTTTCTGTCGTTCTTCTTGCTGGCATAGTTATGTATCTGTATTTCCATCTTAAAAATAGGTTTGCTAGGAAACACGTTACAGCTGGTCTCTGGTTTGTCGCAGGATTAATTGCAATACCGATTGAATCGTATATAGGCCCTTCTAGCTATGGCGGGATCAACTTAGTCCCATTTCCCTTCGATTTCATAATGGTAGCAGCAACAGGAATCATATTGTATATCTGGAGCCAGCACAGTGGATGGAGAACTGAATCACTGGATAATTATATCAGGAATGAGAAGAACTCGGAGGCACAGTAGAATGATCTATTCTTCATTTTTTATTTAAAAATTCCTTACAAGGCAACAAAGGGTATTGTTTCTTACTATATTTACACAGAAACAGTTTACGCAAAGATTTCAAATCAATTCATAAACTTGATACATACAATAATCAGGATTCAACTTATCTAATTTAGTAACTAACTGAAAGCACGTACGTATTTTTAAGGCCCTAGTAGCTTATCCAAATATGATACATTACAGAAAATCAGTACTTGCAAAGTCTAATATTATTAATTTACGATGATTAAATAGTTCTGCCCTATCTTTATCCTGTTAGGTGCTGGCGTCAGTTCAAGACCTTTTTTAACCTAGGATATTCGGTAACAGTCAGTCGAAACGCACTGCATTTTCTAATTTTACTTTCAACCCATTGAAGATGAACTGGATGGAACAGGAATATATAAGACGATTGAGAAATCAGCAAGTATCACTGCCAGGAACGAAATAGACATGAGAAATGAAAATATATTGTTGCTCATGAAATTTATCAAGAATAATATTCCAGATATTCCAGCTAAGAAAACGAATATGGCATTCGCAATACTGATGACTAATATCTTAATTCTTTTATACTTAACAGAAAAGGCAATAAGAATCAAAGATATTATTCCAATAATTATACCTATAGCAATATGGACCATAATTTCAGGGAATGAGGACATTACATAGCTCATATATTGCAGGTGATTTTCGCTGGATGATGGGTTAGTGACGTTTGCAAAAAGATTTATCCACATTCCAAGAATAAATTGGACTGAGAGGAAGAAAAGCTGAATCATAACCAACAGGCGAATAATTCGGACTACATCCCTTTTCTGAGCCATAACTATTCACTTTCCATTATCAAGATATTAATCATCTGCCGATACTGTTTTCTGCTTATTTTGCCATTTCCGTATCTTCTCTTAAGAATCTCGAATGCATCTTCCTGATTCCGCCAGCGCCTGTTACGGCTGAAGAAATTCATCGAAATCGAAGCCCGTGCTTTAAATTTCGCTATTAAAAATGTAACGGAAATAAAAACAAAAAAGAAGATCAGTCCAGTAATTGCACGTACTAAACTCCACGAAATACCTACGGAACCTTTAATGAGGTATTGATTTAAGTGTAGATTAAAAATAAAACCTAAGACTGTAGTACATATTAGAGTAAAGAAAGTTGCTAGATCGTACAGGATGATACTACGTGAATTGTATGAGTAGCGAAGAGACATAACTCTCTTGTCCCCAAATCATTAATAAGATTAAATATGTTTAGGTTTGATTAAACGTGAATACAGAACAGCAGTTAAGAATTCTTAATTAACATGAAACCTTTATGGAACATCCCTACTTAAATGGCAGTCTTGTATTCAACCTATACCCAAGAAAAAACAAGAACTCCAATTTAACACGAGCATTAAATGACTATTCTAGGAGATACACGTTGATCTTTAATAAAGGAATATTTTATTAGCATTTGACTTTTTCAAATGTAGATGATAAATTATGATCGTTAAAAAAAAGTTTCCCTTTATATGAAGGAAATTAAACTTCACTCGAGAGCAGATGAAAATGTTTCTAGATTGCGTGACTATTTTTTCTACTTGTTCATATTTCAATAATATCAATAATTTCTGTATCAATAATTTCAGTAAAGAGAAGTTATGTCTTAGCCACTCCTTCTGCAGCATCTGCCCACTTCATAGTATTTCAGAGGAAAACTAAGTATTCTGAAAGGTGGAACATAATTTCTAGTTACATCTTTGTGATCTTTTCATCTTATGCGATCAACATTCTTTTGACCAAGAGTCTCATAAGGTATATTGGTAAATGTTGTACTTATCCCATCTTTCATAACATTTTCTAGATTCGCTCACCCCCTTCCCATCGCGCTAACTATATTCTCATATCTCGGAAGAAGCATAACAGATTTTGTAACATCAACACTCCCGGCCCCGGTCATACTTATACCTTCATCCTTCCTCATTGATCTTTTTTATAAAAATTGATGATCCTCAAATCCGCATCTCAACCAGAGCTGAAATTTACAGTCTTATCCTAGAAAAAGCTTCTTCTAGTCCGTTATCAAAGATAGAGTAAATCCTCTAAACATTCCCTGTGAGAAAATACATTGTTATTTTTATATCCTAGGAAATTTATGAAAATACCTGATTCCATAGTATCATACATTATAGGTATTTCTATTCTTATATCCATTCTGCAATAATTCCTAATGTGCAGTTTGCCCTCATTTGACGGTAGATAACCGTCTTTTACTCTCGCTTTCACATATATCTTAATCAAACACACCGCCAGTCGTAGGTAGCCCAACAATCGACCAAAGTTTTGGTACCAGGACATCGCAGTTCCCTCTCATTCTTAGAAACTTCCCCTCGATCATTTCTATACTCAACGTCTAAAGGCCTGAGGCACCGGCTCACTTATGCTATCGTAATAAATCCATTCCCTACCATAAAATATTGCGTACTCCTACTGTAAATTACAGAGAGACCAAAGGAGAATGCCGTTAGGTACTTGTTCGCGTTCATAATATTAGGATAAAGATTTCAATGTCCTAGGTTTTATTTTGCCTTCTTTTTTATACATGCGAAGCAATTCCAGATTATTACGGTCAGAGCTACAGGCTCTCCGATCTTCAAATATTATTTCATCTGC